>JAAZGM010000166.1 GCA_012511245.1 Methanomicrobiales archaeon
GATGTCTACGACCACGTCATCCAGGTTGCCGAGGCGGTGGAGATCTACCGTGAGGCGATCACCGGAACCCTCGACGTCTATCTCTCAAGCCAGAGCAATCAGATGAACGAGATCATGAAGATCCTCACCATCATCGCCACCATCTTCATCCCGCTCACCTTCATCGCCGGTCTTTACAGTATGAACTTCGTGTATATGCCCGAATTCGGGCATCCCTGGGGGCATCCGGGGGCGTTCATCTTGATGGCGATCATCGCGGTAGCGATGTTCCTCTACTTCCGGAGGAAGGGGTGGATATGACGATACCCCTCGCCGCCTTTTTGGGGTGCATCCAAGTTCGCTCCATCATCAGGCGGATGAAAAACCGGTAGTGCCCTACGAAACAACCGGTCATCTGAGATCCTATCCAGGTGTTCCTGCTTGCATGCGATCAAGGCACGGCTTTTCACCCGGTATCGCCATGACTGCCCTCGCCCCGCAGGAAGGGGGAGGAGCGCTGAAAGCGCGGGTGGGGTTGGGGGCTACACAGCTTGCTACGGGAGGGATCTTCATCGCTACCGGGGCTGAGGATTAAGGATGTGATAGACGACAATATGATGATACATTAGTAGTATGACGTCATGTTTCGGTTATATTGTCATGCGCTCCTGCACCGCCTTACCCCGAGGATGCGCTGGAATCCTCGTCATCTCATGTGGAAGTGCGCAAAAATAAAATTTGAGTGGTAATTAACGGTTTTCACGGCTTCGCACCTCACGAAACGACATTGCGTGAAGATTTCACTGCAATGACCCGCTGCCCAAAAACAGACTTGCCGGCAGAGGGGGTGCGTAATTACGAGAGAAGAATCCGCACCCGGGATGTGCCCGGGTGCGAAAACTGCAATATCGGGTAGAATGAGGTGAAGGGTATTCCTCAACCATCACCCCGGGCAGGGGGAAAATACTGCCAGCAGGGCGATATCCTCTCTCTCAGCAACGACAGCATGGTGGACACCGGGCGGCGTGGTGAAGGAATCACCAGGGCCAAAGGGGATCTCCTTCCCATCGAGGAGCATCGTTCCGTGGCCGGCAAGGATGATGTTCCACTCCCATTGGCTCTCATGGAGATGGTCTGGAACCTCATGGCCTCTCCCCACTCTGACAAGGTGGGAAGAGAACACTTCCTTTGTATCCGCCCCCGATGCAAGGTCTGCCAGGAGGACGCCGGACCACTCGGGGTTTGAGTGCCACACCGAGAGGCTGCGCGCTCCATGTACGAGGGAGAAGATGTTACCATCTTCTATGTACCTGACGATATTCCGGTCTTCCATCGTTTTCCCGCTGAAAGTGGGGGATGTCCCGGGTGAACCCGGTTCAGTCCCTGACGGCAGGGATAACCTCTTTGAAGATATCTATGCCGGTGTTCACATCCGGGCTGGAGTTTCCAAGGCAGAAGTGGTTGATGCCCGCCTCTTTGAACCGCTCGATCTCCTTGATCATCTCTTCGGCATTCGTGGCGCACATGTAGTTCTCCTTGATGGTATCGCAGTGGACGAGGTTCGCGTGGAGCTGAACTTCCTTCGGGTCGTAAACCTTGTACTTGAACATCGAGGGAACAAGACATCCTGCCCAGAACCGGTTGCCCTCAACCGCTTTCTCGTAGTCGGGGTCGACCGAGTACCAGATGAGCATGGCGTGCTCCATCTTGCTCGGATCTTTTCCGGCTTCCCTCGCACCTTCCTCAAACTTCGGGATGGTGACGTTCTTGAGGACCGATGGGGCGGCTGCGACGGTCATGAGGTGGTCGCCGTACATGCCGGCGAGTTTCGCACCCTTGGGCCCGAGGCCGCTGAAGTAGAGCGGAACCTCGTCGTCGGGTTTGGTGTACATGAACGCCTTATCGAGGGTGAAGTACTTACCCTTGAATGTGACGGGCTCATCGCTCTCCCAGAGTTTCCGCATCACCTCGATAGCTTCAACGGTCATGTCCTGCCGCTCGGCAACACTTGGCCATACACCGGTCACGGGCACCTCGTTCATCGCCTCACCGGCACCCACGGCAACACCGACCCGTCCGGGGTACATCTGCCGGAGGGTGGCAAACGTCTGCGCGACGATTGCAGGGTTGTAGCGTATGATCGGGCAGGTGATGCAGGTCGAGATGAATACCCTCTTGGTTGCCTGGAGCGCTGCACCCATCCAGGCCCAGGCCTGCGCCGACTGTGCGTTCTCGTGATACCAGGGATGGAAGTGGTCATCCGCCCAGACCGAGTCGAAACCGACCTTTTCTGCTCTGATTGTCTGTTCGAGCGCATCCATAGGGCGATATTGCTCTAAAGATGCAAAATAACCGATTTTTGTTTTCATGACACTGGCCTCCTGACGATCAGCAGAGTCACCTACCCGGGGCAGATCCACCCAAATCTTGATACGGTCTCGGTCTCTATGAGTACACTGGTATGGTAGCTGAGGCCCACCCACCCAATCTCACTTAGTTGTGGCGGACCCGGCCATCCTACCCCGTTTAAGGTTCTCTTCTGGATATGTCAAGTGTGGACTGATCGTCCACAAAAGAAATAATGGCCGCAGCCATAAATATAGATATTGTTTATTGGTTAACAATGAACCCGGTGGTTGCATTAAATATCGGGCAATGTTGCATTCACTCTCGGATGAAAATCATGGTAACACTCCCGGTTATTGAATAAACTGCGAAATAGAGTGTTTTTCGCAGCAGGCGTTCCTGGGTGTGCGTATGGCCTGACTGGTGCCGGGACGTTGCAATGCTGATCAATGATAGATATGTTTTTATATTGCAATAATTGGATAACCCAATTCAGTTGTTCTCGTTAACTACCCCGTCCAGAAGGACGGGGCCTGTAGCTCTAGAGTATCATCATGCCACATCCAGCCAAACCTGATTCCCGGAGCGGTCCAGCACCAAAGTGCTGGCTGGCATCAGTGGATGACCCCGGCCCTGCTCTGATTGGAGGGCATACGCCTTACATCCCGGACTGGTATCTCCCCAGTGCCTGCTGGAGCATTACCTCCACCCTGTAGACACCTGTTCTCGTGCAACTTCAGCCATTTACTCAGGGTTTGAGTGTCCATCCCCGTTTGAGGTATGCGGAGATCTGCCTGCACAGGTAGTGATTTCAGATCGGAGGAGTAGTGGAGGGGCAATTTGAAGGATGGGGGTTCTTTACCCGGGCACGATGAATGAATACGACCAGATGAGGGGATCAGGGAAGGCTCGCATATGCCGTTCCAGGGCAGTAATCCATACATACCTGCCCCCTCAAGCACTGGCAGTCAGTATTGCGCGTGCGGCCCCGGACGCCCGGTGGGATCAACTGTCATGAAATGCCCGGGCTGACTGCTTCCTGTGCACGTCGCATGTCTGGGGCGGGGTTTCGGCATCCTCCCGGACGGCATCTGATACATCGATCATGAAGGATGCGATCTCCCCGGAGGGCAACTTGAATATGTAATGCCAGACCCAGGGAGAGTCTATCCCTTTCCTGTACTGGAGGGGCAGCAGAAATTCGGGTTTCTCGGTCTTCAGAACGCGGATGAGGGCGTCGCGAACGTCGGGGTCGGGGAGATCGGGGAAGACCTCGAAGAGTTTTCTCCCGACCAGATCCTGCTTTTCCATCTGGAGAATCTTCTCGGTTGCATGGTTAACGTCTTTAAAGATATATTCGTCTCCATTGTCGATCGGTTCGTAGATCAGGACACCGTTGCAGGTATTCTCGAAGAACGACCGGTAACGGGTCTCCTTAAAAACAAGTTCCTTGCAGGCCAACCGTTCCGTTGTGATATCTTTAAAGAGTATGGCAAATTCGCTGGGGGCGCCACCGCCGTCCTGGGCGATCGGGGTGAAGACAACATCAAAGTAGGCGATACCCATCCGGTTGACCGGGATCTGCTGTTCACGCCTTATTCGGTCGAAGTCGCAGACAAGCTCCGTTTCGGCGACCATCCCCTGCTGGATCAATTGAAGGACGGTACCTTTGTAGCAGGAGATATCGAATATGTTTCCACTCATCAGTTCCTTGAAGGTCTTCAGGCCGAGGAGTTGCAGAGATGCGCGGTTTGCATTGAGGATGGTGCCGTCGGCCGTAAAGAGGATTATGCCGCTCGGGACCGTCCTGAAGATCGTCCGGATCTTCTTTTCAGAGTTCTTCAGCGCTGTTTCGGCATTTTTCCACGCCGTGATGTCTCGTAAGCTGATCATGATCCCCGGTTTTCCTACATGGGAGACGGTCGGAGCGAACTCAATGAGGTAGATATGGTTCGTGCTATCCTCAATGTGCTGCATCTCGGTAAGGTATGTGCCGGGTTGCCGGATCCTCTCGATGTTTCGCCTGATAGCGGGATCCTGGAATATACGGAGGTTTAAGTCAAAGAGAGGAGCGCCGATGATATTTCTCTCCCCGTGAATACCAAGAGTCCTGATGAAACTTGTGTTTACCATGAGGATATGGAGATCTGCATCCAGGATGACGATCGCGTTTGAGAGGCGGTCAAAGAGCTCCGAGAGCGGGACCCGCTGTGTTGGAGTATAAAGCTTTGATCTTCCAAAACGCCGCATACTCACATCCCCACTTGATTGAAGCACATCGAGGTACTTGGAGATGGAAGCACGGTTCATCCCGAGTTCGCGAGCGATCGCAGAGATGGAGAGACCCTGTGGCGATCGTTCCTCAAGAAGATCGATGATCCTGCTGAATTTATCCAGATAATCGGTCATGGATAGTATCTTCCAGATCCCCGGTTCTCTTGAGCACACCCGACAGGGGATCTATACTGGTAATTGGATCGGATCGGTAATTTTACCTTTCGGGATCCGAAAGCATCCCGTCACCATAAACCCGTCTCTATGCAAGTGGCCCCGGGTTCCTGTTCATTCGGTATGCCTGTACCATCGCAGGAATCATGTGGTTTTTTACACGGGAGCACCAATCGTATTCCACTATGGCAATCCATCCCATCGACTACCGGTACGGCACACCGGAGATGCGCGCCGTCTGGGGCGAGGAGAACCGGTTCCGGGCTATTGTCACGGCAGAAGTGGCTCTTGCCCGGGCTGAAGCGGCGCACGGGATGATCCCGCGCGAGGATGCGGAGACGATCGCGGCGTGTGCGCTGAACGCGAGCCTCGATCGGGCAAAAGAGATCGAGGCCGAGATCAACCACGACATGATGGCGATCGTCAAGGCCGTCGCTGAGGTCTGCGGCGACGCGGGGCGGTGGATCCACTACGGGGCGACCTCGAACGATATCCTGGACACGGCGACCGCTCTACAGGTCCGCGAGAGCCTTGCGCTCATCGAGGAGAAACTCGCAAGACTCCTCGGCGTGCTTCTTGCCCGGAGCGCCGAGACGAAGACCCTCGTCTGTGCTGGCCGCACCCACGGGCAGATCGGCGTCCCGACCACCTACGGCCTCCGGTTTGCTATCTGGGCAAGCGAGATCTCCCGCCACATCGAGCGGCTCCGCCAGCTGCGCCCACGTGTCGTCGTCGGGCAGCTCACCGGTGCTGTCGGCACCCAGGCGGCCCTCGGGGATGCCGGCATCGATACCCAGGCGACGATGATGGAGTTCCTCGGTATCGGGACTGTGGACGTCTCGAACCAGCTCATCGCCCGCGACCGCTACGCGGAGTACTTCATGCTCCTTGCAAACGTCGCGACGACGCTCGACAAGATCGGCCTTGAGGTCCGGCTGATGCAGCGCTCCGAGATCGGGGAACTCGCGGAAGCGTTTGGGAAGAAGCAGGTGGGCTCGAGCACGATGCCCCACAAGAGAAACCCGATCAAGAGCGAACAGGTCTGCGGTCTTGCGCGGATCGTCCGATCTGCGGTCGAACCGGCTCTTGCAAACAACGCCCTCTGGGACGAGCGTGACCTCACAAACTCCTCTCCCGAGCGGGTGCTCTTCCCCGAGGCGTCGGTGCTTGCCGACCACATCCTGAACGTGATGATCGGCGTGATGGACGGCCTTGAGTTCAACAAGAAGAACATCCGGAAGAACCTGATGATGCTCCGGGGCGTGAACCTCGCCGAGTCGGTGATGATCGAGTTGACGAAGCGGGGCATGAGCCGGCAGGATGCCCATGAAGCGATGCGGACGGCGAGCATGCAGGCCCTTGCCGAGGATCGCGACCTTGCCCGGGTGCTCGGCGAACGGCCGGAGGTCACGGCGTTTGTCTCCCGTGCCGAACTCGACGCTCTCCTCGACCCCGACGCCTACATCGGGACGGCCGTCCTGCAGGTGGAGCGGTTGATCGAGAAGCTCAGGCCGCTCTGTCCGTGAAGGGATGGGGCGGATATGCCGCACCCCCCCTCTCCTTGAGGTCTCAGAACTTTTCCACGATACTGTAGCCAGACGCCACGGTCGGTGTCGAGGAGGATCTCGCCTTTTTTGGGTAGTGCTCCAGCATATAACTGATAAGTGATTTCAGAGGATCCGACTGAATTGCGTTGAGCAACAGCCTGTATTCATGACGAGACAATCATGCAGTGAGTGTGCTTCCACTGTCAGTTGTTTCATA
>JAAZGM010000025.1 GCA_012511245.1 Methanomicrobiales archaeon
CACCTATATCGCAAACCTCGAAGACCGCGGCCTCCCGAAGGTCCGGACGGACGCCGGTCGGATCCTCGCCGGTATGCGGGAGCGCGGGGTCGACCCCGAACTCATTCGTGCGCTCGACGAGTACGGGGCGAACGGCCCGGCGATCGGGGAGCGGATCCGGGATCTGAACCCCGACTTCGCCCTCATGGTCGGGGTTCCGCACGCCGTCACGCCGGAGTACACCGAGGGGATCGAGGTCTTCTCGATCACGAACGGCCCCCGGCAGGTGGAGCCGCTCCGGGAGATGGGGCACCGGCACGTCATGGTCGAGATCGACCTGCACCCGAAGACCCTCGGCGTCCGTGATATCGTCGTAAGTGAGTTCGGAGAGGTTCTCCGGAGCATGCGATGAAGTCCTTCCTCGTCGCCGGCGACCGTTCCGGGAGCGGAAAGACGAGCGTCACGCTCGCCCTCTCAGCCCTCCTCTCAACCACACGGGCAGTTCAGACCTTCAAGGTTGGGATGGACTACATCGATCCCTCCTACCTCACCGGGGTGACGGGACGCCCCTGCCGGAACCTGGACGGCTACGTGATGAGCCCGGACGAGGTCCGGGGGGTCTTTGCGCACGGGTGCCGGGGGGCGGATGTCGCCGTCGTCGAGGGGGTGCGTGGGCTCTTTGAAGGCGCAGAAGCGCTCACCGACCTCGGGAGCACGGCCGCGATAGCAAAACAACTTGGTCTCCCCGTGATTCTCGTCGTCAACGCCCGGAGCATCACCCGGAGCGCGGCGGCTATCGTGAAGGGGTTCCAGGCCTTCGACCCCGACGTCGATATCCGCGGGGTCATCTTGAACCAGGTCACGGGAACCCGCCACCGGGAGAAGGCCGTCCGTGCGATCGAGCACTACTGTGGTATTCCCGTCGTCGGCACCATCCCCCGGACGGAGGAGATGGAACTTGCGATGCGCCATCTCGGCCTCGTCCCTTACCGGGAGGGGCAGGAGCACGGCGAGTTCCTCGCCCGTATCGAGGCGGTGAAACGTATGATCGGCGAACACGTCGATCTGGACGCGCTCCTTGCGCTTGCACGGGAGGGCGAGCCGCCGGCGGAGGGGAGCGGCGTATACCCGGCCCGCGACCCGGACGTCAGGATCGGCGTCGCGCTCGATGAGGCGTTCAACTTCTACTACGCCGATCTCTTCGATCTCCTTGCATCCTCCGGGGCGGAGGTGGTCCCGTTCTCCCCGATCCACGACCGCCTCCCGGAGGCTGACGGCTACATCCTCGGCGGCGGCTCTCCCGAGCTCTTCGGCGCGGAACTCGAGGCGAACACCGCGGTGCGGGAGGGGCTCAGGGAGGTCTCGCGGAACGGTGTGCCGGTCTACGCGGAGTGCGGCGGGCTTATCTACCTCACCAACCGGATGGTGCTTGCGGGTTCGGGGAAGGAGGAGACCTACGAACTTGCCGGGGTATTCGACGGCGAGGCCCGGATGCCTGCGCGCCGGATGCTCGGCTACGTGGTGGGGACGAGCGCGGCGGGAAGTCCCATGGGCGAGGCGGCGTTCCGCGGCCACGAGTTCCACTACACCAGCGTCGACCTTCCCGCCGGGACACGCTACGCCTACCGGCTGAGCCGGGGGGGCGGGATCCGGGAGGGGCTCGACGGTGCGGTCAGCGACCGGACGATCGGGAGTTACACGCACCTCCACCCGGTGACGAGCAGGGGGATGTTCGCGCACTTCGTGGACAGCTGCCGGGGCTGAAGGAAAGGCGCATTTTTTGACAAAACCCTCATTTTTTCGTGATTCACGCTGCCGGTGCGGTAGTGCTCCATGAAACAACTGACAATGGAAGCACACTCGCCGTGTGATTGTTTCGTCATGAATACAGGTTGTTGCGCAACGCAATTCAGTCGGATCCTCTGAAATCAATTATCAGTTATATGCTG
>JAAZGM010000167.1 GCA_012511245.1 Methanomicrobiales archaeon
GAACTCATCCAGTCGACGCCGGAGTATGCCGATATCAGGGAGGCGCTCTATTCGTTGAACTTCGTGCCGGAGCGGGACGATACCGATATTGCGGTCTGGGTGCAGCCCGATCTCGGGATCTTCATTCTCTTGCGGATGAATCCCGGGGGTGGGTATGCGGGCTACCGGGTAGCCGCCTACGAGGATCGTGAAGAGGCCTTCCCTCTCTTCAACGCCCGGTGATCCGCTGACGGGATCCGGTCATATGGCCGTCACGAACCCCTGCACCCCTCCATGGTGAGCGCAAAGGTCGTGCAACCTGCCGTGCCATACGCGGCTGCTCTGCCTGATGTCGGTATCTCACGGGTCAGGTTTATCCGGGTGCAGGAGGAATGACTGGCCTATGCCGGAACAGGTACCCATCGACCGGGAAGCACAGGGGTCCATGAAGGACCGGGTAAGGGAGATGTTCGACGCAAACCCCACCTACGACGAGATCAGGGGTGCCCTTGGTGCCCTCGGGTTCCAGGCGATGGAGGATAGGCCCGCCCTTGCCCTCTGGGAGAGCGGCGAGCACGAACTCTTTGTCCTGGTCCACATGGATCCAGAGACCGGCAGGCTGCAGGACCATATGGTGAGCACCTTCGAGGAGATGGAGGGGTTCGAGTAGTCCTGGATCACGCCCGGCCTGTAAAGAGCCCGATGTAACCCGCGACGGGTGCGATGATGAAGACGAAGAGGTAGACCGGGAGCGTGAGCGCTCTATCAAAGAGAGAGAAGAACCCGGTGTCGGTGATCGTTCCGATGAGGAGGAGGAGCCGGACGAGGAAGATGACCAGGAAGACGGCGCCGAGCGCGCTAAAGATCGGGGCGGGCAGGTTCAGGGGAACTACAAGAGCGCCGATAAGGAAGAAGACCGCTATCAGGATGAGCAGCCCGAGGTTGGCGTTGAGGAACCCGAGAACCTGAAGGTAGACCGGCATCCGCGAGGATGTTCAGAACACCGAGCGCGATCAGGAATAGGACGATCCCGATGACTCTTGATATGAGGATTCCAGCGATCGGCTCTCTCCTGTGCCTGCCCATCCGGCCGCTCCCGGGAGTAAGGAGCATCCCGACCAATGGAGTTGTCGGCCGCCCGGGGATCACAACCTTCAAGTCGGTGCCGACGATGAATTAATCAGGGAACGGAGAGCGCACACCCTTCATCCTCCGGTTCCCGGTGAACGTCATGGAGAACCACTCAAAGGTGGCGAACGTTGAGGTCGCAGCGATCCTCTACGAAGTCGCCAGACTCCTGGAGATCAAGGGCGTCCGGTTCAAACCGCAGGCATACCGGCGGGCAGCACAGGCGATCGAGGCACTGCCGGAGAGCATCGTCGACGTCGCACAAGAAGAACGCCTCAACGACATCCCCGGGGTAGGGAAGGCCATCGCCGGGCATCTCCGCGAGATCATCGAGACCGGCGGCCTCGAGTACCTCGCCTCGCTCCGCGCAGAACTCCCCGATGGCGTGCAGCACCTCACCCGCATCGAGGGGATCGGGCCGAAGAAGGCGATCGCCCTTTCGCGGGAACTCGGCGTCCGGACGATCGACGACCTGGAGGCGGCGGCGTTGGCCGGCCGGATCCGCGATCTGCCCGGGTTTGGTGAGAAGACTGAGGCGAATATCCTCACAAGCATCCGGATGAGCCGGACAGCGGAGGCGCGGCACCTCCTCGGGAAGATCCTCCCCGTCGCCCGGGAGATCGAGCAACGGCTCGCCGCGCTCGCATCCGTCAGCCGGGTGAGCCTCGCCGGGTCGATCCGTCGGAGGAAGGAGACGGTCGGGGACGTCGATATCCTCGCGGCCTCTTCCAGCCCGGAAGAGGTGATGGAGGCCTTCGCCACCCTCCCGGGAGTCGAGCGTGTCCTTGCCCGGGGGACGACGAAGACCTCGGTGGTGCTCTCGACCGGCACCCAGATCGATCTGCGGGTGGTGGAGGAGAGGCATTTTGGAGCTGCCCTCCAGTACTTCACGGGCTCAAAAGAGCACAACATCGCCATGCGCCGGCTTGCGATCGCGAGGAACTGGCGGCTGAACGAGTACGGGCTCACCGACCTCGAGACCGGGAGGGCGGTCGCGGGGGAGGATGAGGCCGGGGTCTACCGGGCGCTCGATCTCGCCTGGATCGAGCCGGAACTCCGGGAGGACCGGGGCGAGATCGAGGCCGCCCGGGCTGGAACCCTCCCCGACCTCGTCGGTTACGACACGATCCGCGGCGATCTCCACGTCCACACCACCTGGAGCGAGGGCGTGCACTCCATCGAGGAGATGGCGGAGACCGCCCGGGCGCTCGGCTACGAGTACATCGCCATATGCGACCATGCCGAGAGCCTCCATATCGCCCGCGGCCTCTCGCCCGAACGCCTCGCCGACCAGGTGCGGGAGATCGAGCGGATCAACGCCGGGAGCGACGGCACGTTCACTCTCCTTTCCGGCACCGAGTGCAACATCGGCATGGACGGCACGATCGACCTCCCCGACAGCGTCCTCGCCGATCTCGACGTGGTGGTGGCGAGCGTCCACTCGGGGTTCAAGCAGTCCGAGGAAGAGATGACCGAACGGGTGCTCACCGCGATGCAGAACGAGCACGTCGATATCATCGGCCACCCGACGGGGCGGATCCTCCTCTCCCGCGAACCCTACCGGATCGATCTCGCCACGGTCTTTGAGGCCGCAGCGGCGCTCGGTGTCCTCATGGAGATCAACGCCGTCCCCGGTAGGCTCGACCTCTCCGATATCAACGCCCGCTCGGCCCGTGGTGCGGGCGTCCGGTTCTCGGTCGCCTCTGACGCCCACCGCCGTGAGAACCTCCGCTTCATGGAGTTCGGGGTCGCGACCGCCCGGCGGGGGTGGCTCTCGGCGGACGATATCGCGAACACCCGCCCGCTCCCGGAACTCCAGAAGATCCTCCGGTCGTAGAGATTACCCCGCCGCCTGCTCCGGTGCGGCACTCACGATATCCACGAGCCTGATATCGAACGTCAGGGGCTGTCCGGCAAGGGGGTGGTTTGCGTCCAGCGTCACGGTCGACTCCGAGACGTCGCTGATGACGACGA
>JAAZGM010000168.1 GCA_012511245.1 Methanomicrobiales archaeon
CGATGACGCCGGCAGCCTCGTGACCCATGATGCGGCCGGACGGCATGTAGTCACCCATATCGCCCCAGATCATGTGGAGCTCAGATGAGCACGGTGCAAGCGCCAGCGGTCTGACAATGGCGTCGCGTGGTCCTGCAACAGGCTTCTCTTTCTCAACCCACCCGATCTCACCTTTCGTAATTCTTGCCAATCCTCTCATACAGTCACCTGTATATGATTGAAAGAAGAGTGCAACTGCTCATATAGGTTTGTTTTACCGATAATCACTAAGGTGCAGGATATATATGACACTATGATAGCCAGAGTCCCCTCTGGCTCCTCTCATCGATGACCCGGGCCGGGATCCGACCCCTTCTGGAACACCGGGGCCGCTCACTCCCGGTGCCGCGCAGTTCACTTGATCGGCGGATCCTGCGCCGTCGATTATCAGCGGATACCGGTCCCCGACAGCGGGCCGTTCCCGTCGCGGACTTCCGTGGAGACGTCGATCATAATCGAGGCGAGCTCGCCCGAGGGGAGCTTGAAGAGATAGTGCCAGATCCAGACGTCATCTCCCTTCCGGTACTGGAGGGGCGGGAGGAAGACCGGGCGTTCCCGGGAGAAGGCCTCCTGAACAATCTTCAGCAACCCGGGCTCGGCGAGAGCGGGGAAGACATTCCAGACGTTTTGGCCGATCAGTTCCTTCTTCTTGAAACCGAGGATCTCCTCGGCCACCCGGTTGATGTCTTTGAAGACGAATCCCTCACCGTCCCGGATCACCCCGTAGACAATCACGCCGCTGTAGGCGTTCTCGAAGAGCGAGCGGTACCGCGACTCCCTGAAGGTCAGATTCCTTCGTTCCCGGCGGTCGCTCGTGATATCCTTGAAGAGGATGGCGAACTCGTCCGGGGGACCGCCGCTGTCGGGGCGGATCGGGGTGAAGATCACATTGAAGTAGGCCACACCGGACTTCGCGCTCGGGATCTGCTCCCCTTTCATGCGGTCGAAGTCGCAGGCGAGTTCGATCTCGGTCACTTTTCCTGCATGGATCAGCGACTCCAGTGTACCCGGGGAACAGGCCAGAGTGAAGATGCTCGCGGCGGAGAGCTGTTCAAAGGTGTGCAGCCCGAGGATTCGGAGTGAGGCGGGGTTGGCGCTCAGGATAGCCCCCCCGGAGGCGAAGATGATGATCCCGTTCGGGACCGTCCCAAAGAGGGTTGCGATCTTCCGCTCCGAGTTCTTGAGAGCGATCTCTATCTTCTTCAACGCGGTGATCTCACGGAGGGTGATCAGGATCTCAGGGCTTTCGGTCCGCGAGACGATTGGGGCGAAGTCGACGAGAAAGATCCGGTCCGTCCGTTCATCGATGATCTGTATCTCGTTGAGGTAGGTCTCCGACCGGTGAATTCGCTCGATGTTCCGCCGGACCGAGGGTTCGGAGAAGACTGGCAGATCGAGATCGAAGAGCGGAACGCCGACGAGGTTGCGAGATGACTGGATGTTGAGGGTGGCGACAAAACTCGCATTCACTGTGAGGATCTGCAGATCGGTGTTCAGGATCACGAGTGCGTTCGGCATGCGGTCGAAGATCTCACGCAGGGGCAGGCGGTGCGACCGCCGGTAGAGTTTCTTCTGGCCGAACCGTTCCATGTAGGCGTCGCCGTTCGCAGCAAGAAGTTCGAGGTACTTGGCGGCGGAGATGCGGGTGATGCCGAGTTCCCGGGCGACCGCCGTCACGGAGACCCCCGTGGGCGTGTGCCTTTCGAGCAGGTCGAGGATCTGGGTGAACTGCTCCTGGTACTCGGTCGCGGGGTCGTCCATCATGCTACATCCCGTGCCTCGCGCAGCCATCCTTGCTTCTGGAAGCACGGTAACGATAGTGTTTCAGCGGACATCGTACTTATGACTGGTTGTCACTCTCCCCTGCAAAATACTTTCTTATGAGCATAATCGACCTC
>JAAZGM010000169.1 GCA_012511245.1 Methanomicrobiales archaeon
TCGTTTCCTAACCGGCTCGGGAAAGGGGGCGGGATCGCCGCCGGGTTCCGGGAGGCGTAGTCTGCATACGCGAGCTACATGGATGCCGACGGTTCGACGTCTTTCTCGGAGTTGGAGCGGCTGTTTGACCGCCTCGTGGCCGCCGACGCCGCCATCGGGTCGCGCTGGCTTCCTGGCTCCGTCCTCCCCGTTCCACAGGGGTTCCGGCGCCGGGTCGAGAGCCGGCTCTTCAACCTCGTGACCAGGGCGCTCTTCGGCCTCGACTACCGGGACACCCAGTGCGGCGCAAAGGCCTTCCGGCGGGAGGCGCTTGAGAGAGTTCTCCCTTTCATCCGGTCGACGGGGTTTGAGTTCGACGTCGAACTCCTCTGGCGGCTACGAAAGAGCGGCTACCGGGTGGAGGAAGTCCCGATCACCTGGGAGAACCGGGATGAGTCGAAGGTGGGGACGGGGGATGCAAAAGAGATGCTCTCTGGGATGATCCGGCTCCGGTTCGGGTGAAGAATAAGTTTAGTCCACCTGTGGAATCTCGATGATCCGGTCAACGACCGCCGCTGGCAAAAAAGCCGGTTTGGTCAAACGTTGCTTTGTTTATGGGGTATTCCTTCTGTGAAATCTGCATCGGCGATGCCAATGGCGTAGTGATCCCGGATCCTCTGGCTCGTGATCCGGCCGAGATGTCATCCCCGCCGTCCTCATCCCTGCGGTATACGATCATCTGGTGCTTTGATTTACATATCTCCGCCTGAAGAGAGATTATCTGGCAGGCGGAGGAGATCGTTAGAGACGGGCTGAGATCTCCGGAACAAACCGCCGGGTTTTAAGGATCTCCGCGCAAATTGACTCTTCACGGTGGTCTGGTGTTTGAGAAGACGATCTACGTGGAGGAGATCAACGGCGGGGTGCAGGTCGATGCGCCTTTCGTTGTGGATGCAGTAGAACTCCGGGATAAGAAGGGCGGCAAGTACATCCAGCTCGCCATATCCGACCGGACAGGCCGGGGGGCCTGCAAGGTCTGGGGAACTTCCGACCAGACCGTGGAGCAGATCGAGGCGTTCTGCCGCGCGATCCAGGTTGGGGAGGTCTACCGGATAAAGGGCTACGCAAAGGAGTTCAACGGCGCCTGTGAGGTGAACGTGAACGACGGGATCGCCTTTTTCGCCGACCCGATGCCGCCGGAGGCGCTCGACTCCTCCGCTTTCGTCTATACACCCGTCGATGCCGGGAGCGTCCGGGAAGGGCTTGCCCATATGGCCGCCCGAATCGAAGACCAGGGGGTATACGCCCTTGTTGCGCGGGTGATGAACGATGCGCCGGGTTTTCTCGATGTTCCCGCGGCGAAACGCCGACATCACGCCTATATGGGGGGACTTGCGGAGCACACCCTTGAGACCGCGGAGATCGCGCTCTCGATCGCGGGCACCGTCCGCCGGGGGGAGATGGATACCGATGTCATTCTCGCCGGAGCCCTCCTCCACGATCTCGGGAAGGCGGCCTGTTTCCGCCGCCAGGGGTTCTCCTTCGTCGCGCTTCCCGGTTACTCACTCGTCGGGCACACCGCGCTCGGGGCTGCCGCGCTCATGAAGTTCTCCGCCGGCGTCGACCCGGCGCGGTTCAACCACATCCTCCACATCGTGATGTCGCACCACGGCCCCCACGGTGAGGTCCAGCCCCGGACGCCCGAGGCCTGGGCGGTTCACTTCGCCGACAACGCGAGCGCCACCCTCCGGAGCATCTGTGACGATGTCCGGGGGCTCGAACCCGGGGAGGAGCGGCCAGGGGCGTTGACGCGGCAGATGGTCTACCGGTTCTAAAAGGGAGGGAGAGCGCCCCCTCACCCCTCTATAGCGCTCCCTCTCTTCGCCGGAGGCGTATACGTCCTGAGCATCAGCGAGAGCGAGACGACCGTCACCGACGAGAGGGCCATCGCGAGCCCTGCAAGTTCCGGACGGAAGGTGATGCCGAAGAAGGGGTAGAGCACGCCCGCTGCAAGGGGGATGAGGGCGGAGTTGTAGGCAAACGCCCAGAAGAGGTTCTGCTTGATCCGGCTCATCACCTTCCGGGAGAGTTCGATGGCCGCGACGGCGTCGATGAGATCGTCGCGGATGAGGACGATATCGGCACTCTCGATCGCGACGTCGGTCCCGCTCCCTATCGCGATCCCGACGTCCGCCTGCGCAAGCGCCGGTGCGTCGTTGATCCCGTCGCCGACGAACGCCACGACCTCGCCCTTCTCCTGGAGGCTCTTGACCTCCCGCGCCTTGTCACCGGGCAGCACTCCTGCATGGACGTTCTCGATACCGGCCTCCCGCGCGATGGCGTTCGCCGTCCGCTCGTTGTCGCCGGTGATCATCGTGACCGAGAGACCCATCCGTTTCAGTTCCGCGATCGCCCCCTTCGCCGTCGGTTTCAGGGTATCCGCAACAGCGATGATGCCCGCAAACTCAGCCCCGGCGGCGACGAGGACCGCCGTCTTCCCCGTATCCTGGAACGCAGCCATCCGCTTTTCCACCTCATCCGGGACGGTGATACCGTGCTCCTCGATGAACGGCCGGTTCCCGACCAGGACCTCTGTTCCTTCCACCAGAGCGCTCACTCCCCGGCCGCCGAAGGCGCGGAACCGCTCCGATGCGGGGACGGTGATCCCGGCGGACTCTGCCCGCCGCACGACCGCCTCACCGAGCGGGTGCTCCGAGTTCTTCTCGACCGCCGCTGCGACCGAGACCAGCCGGTCCTCTGGCATCCCGAACGCGACGATATCGGTGACGTCCGGCCGCCCCCGGGTGAGCGTCCCGGTCTTGTCGAAGACGGCCGTGGTCAGGCCCTCGGAGATCTCAAGCGCTTCGCCGTTCCTGATCAACAGACCGAGTTCGGCGCCCCTCCCGATCCCGACCGTCACGGCGGTCGGTGTGGCGAGACCGAGTGCGCAGGGGCAGGCGACGACCAGGATGGATATCAGCACTGTGAGCGCAAAGAGGAGGGTTTCATCGAGGGCAAAGTACCAGACGAGGAAGGCGATGGTGGCGATCGCAAGGACGGTCGGGATGAAGTAGGAGACCGCGACGTCGGCGATCCGCTGCACCGGGGGCTTTGATCCCTGGGCATCGCGGACGAGGCGGATGATCTGCGAGAGAACCATGTCCTTCCCGATCTTCTCCGCCCTGACCCGGAGGACGCCGTTCACGTTCAGGGTGCCGCCGACGACCTCATCGCCCTCTCGTTTGCCGACCGGGATGGATTCACCGGTGATCATCGACTCATCGACCGAACTCTCGCCGCCCACGACCATCCCATCCACCGGGATCTTCTCCCCCGGCCTGACCAGGAGGATGTCGCCGACGACGACCGCTTCGATGGCGACCTCGACCTCTTTATCGTCCCGGATCACCGTCGCGGTCTTTGGTCGGAGGCCGACGAGATTCTTGATGGCATCAGACGTTCTCCCCTTCGCCCGCGCCTCAAGATATCGCCCGAGCGTCAGGAATGCCGCGAGCATCACCGCGGTCTCGTAGAAGTTGAAGTCGGGCGTGAGGACGATGCCAAACGTCCCGAGGAGGCTTGCGCCATAAGCGACGCCGATCCCCATCGCGTACATGACGTCCATCGTCAGCGATCGGTTCCGGAGCGCGGCGGCCGCGGCCTTGAAGATGGGGGCGCTGACGTAGAGAAAGACCGGCAGGGTTATGATGAGCATGACCAGGTTCACGGAGACCGGGAGGGCGTCCGCCCCGGGCATCCCGAGGATCATGTAGAAGAAGAGCGGGATGCTCACCGCAAGCCCGACGGTGAACCGGCGGAATTTATCCCGGAGGTCTTCCTCGTGCATCCTGGCCTCGGTGTCCGCGGAAACCTCCTCCATAAGCCCGAGATACTGGTACCCGGCGCCCTCGACGGCGCCCCGGATCTCGGATGTTGTGACGAGTGCAGGGTTGTAGACGATGTGCGCGGTCTCGGTCGCAAGGTTGATCTGTGCCTCGTAGACCCCTTCGAGCGCGGTGAGCGCGGTCTCAGCCACCCTGGCGCAGGAGGCGCAATGCATCCCACCGATCCTGATGATGATCTCGTCGCGTAAGACTGTGAAACCGGCAGCAGCAACCGTCTGTTCGAGATCTGCAAGGGTTGCCTTAGCCGGATCGTACTCGACCACAGCCGTCCCGGTCGCGAAGTTCACCCGGGCGTCCGAGACATCTTCCCGTCCCTGGAGAGCGCGTTCGAGGTTGAGGGCGCAGGATGCACAGTGCATCCCGGCGATCTTCAGTTCTGCCTTTCGTTTTTCCTCCGGCATAATCTGTTCATCGCTTTGTGGGGATAAATATCTGCACCTGTCTTCGAACAGCTGCAGCCACACGCGAGCGGTGGAGGGGCCTGAGAGCGCGGATACGGACGCACCTTGGTATATACAAAACATTATTATATTAATTTCCGGATACTATCGCCCACCCGGAGGTGGTTATGGTGCAGGGAAGGAACGATCCAGCAGGAGAAAAGCGGTATGGCGGTGAACGAACGGCGTCGGGAGCGGATATCAGCAACCTGACCGATATGCTGCGGAATGGCGATCCGACCGATCGCCGGAGCGCTGCCCTCGCCCTCGGTGCGCTCGGGGAGTGGCGGGCAGTGGACGCCCTGATCCGGGCACTCGTCGACCCGGCGCAGGGTGTCAGAGAAGCGGCGGCAAACGCGCTCGTCATGATCGGGACGCCGGCGGTCGACCCGCTGATCGCTCTCCTCGAGCGCCGTGAAGTCGGGCATGGGGAGGGGCTGACACAGGTAGATCTCCTCGGAGGGGTCGAGGGCATACCGCCTGCAAAAAGAACTCTCCTGCACGGCGGAGGGATTGTGCAGCATGATCTCTTCGGCGGTCCGGGGGGTATCAGCTCGGAAAAGAGCCTTCGACACCCCGGGATTGCACAGCACGATCTCTTCGGCGGCCCGGAGGATGCCAAAGAGCATGAGGCACTCTTTCCCGGTGCACTGAGGGCGAGCGTGGTTTCAGAAGGCATCCTCCCCGGTGCGGGGATACGGCGTGCTTATGCTGCTGTCATCCTTGGCGAGATCGCCGACCCCGCGGTAGAGAGGGTTCTCACCCGGGCACTCTCTGATCCCGAGCCCGGTGTGCGGCGGGCGGCTGAGGATGGTATGGTGCGGTTTCGGGAAAAACGCGGGATGACCACAGAGACCCCGCCGGCGCCCCGGTGATGCCGGAGCGAACCATCCATTTTTTGGCGTGCCGGAGTATCTGCGGACCAGAGAACCGTCGTGGGGGCGGTAGAACCGGGAGTATATATGGGTGGACCTCACAAGTTAGACACCTTAGGCGCCCCGGGTGCAGCCATGACCCTGAACTCCGGGAGAGGCATACCGCCTCTTCGGAGCACTCTGATGTGGGTCTTCACATTCCTGACTGTACAAGAGAGCAGCCGCCGGGCATAGATCTATTCCGGGCGTGACGATATGCCGCGCAAGGGGGTCGGACCGGCGGGCAGTCTCTACCACCCCCGGGGGAAAGACCGCTCCATCGTTCTCTTACGAGTTTTGCCGGTGTTGGCGGTTGCCTATCCTGAACAGCGAGCCCGGAGGAGACATGGGATCTCTTTTCCGGGTTCAAGAGAGTTATACCATGACAGCAGAAACAACCGGAAACTATGCCATCTATTTCTGTGGCAAATGCCATCACCGATGGGAAGGAGAATCTACCAGTAGACCCGTCAAATGTCCGATATGTCGAAACTACAGCACCATCGGACGGACGGAACCGAGACGCCGGTGGAGGTAGTGACGGGCGTTGCCGTGAGTCCGGGAAGCCATGTGCGACCGGAATTGCACGCCCTTTACCCCTCTCTCTTTTGAAGAACACCCCGCCGGACAGGGTCCCTGGACGCCTCCTGAGATCGTCTTACGCAAGTTATTATATCGACCCTTTGCCATACACCGGCCACGGAGGCGAAAAGATTGGCACAAGAGAGACGGTTCAAGATCGATCAACTCCGGGCCGAGAAGGATATTGACGGTCTGGTCGAGGCTCTTCGGAGCGATGACGGCCTGACCCGCCAGCGGGCCGCTCTGGCGCTCGGGGATCTCGCCGGTGCTGAGGCGGTCGGCCCGCTCATCCGGGCGCTCGGCGACCCGGTGACGGCGGTGCGGGAGGCGGCGGCGGACTCGCTCACGCTGCTCGGGAGCCCGGCAGTCGGTCCGCTGGTCGAACTCCTCGACAACCCTGAGGCGGCGGGGAGATACGACGAGTCGGCGGCGGCCGAAGGCCCGGTGACCGTGATCGGCCCCGGCGGTCTGACCCGGGATATCGAGACCGGGAAGGACCTCCGGCGGGTCTACGCGGCCGCCATCCTCGGCGAGATCAACGATCCCGCCGCGATCGAGCCCCTCGTCCGGGCGATCAGGGATCCTGGCGACGACGTCCGGTGCCAGGCAGCGGGGGCCATAACGAAGTTCGGCGCCGATGCGGTCGTGCCGCTCACGGGGCTGCTCACCGACCCTAACCCGGATATCAGGATCGTCGCGGCCGGTATCCTCGGGGATACTGGGGCTGCTTCGGCGGTGGAGCCGCTCATCGGGGCGCTCCGGGATGATAACGACGACGTCCGGGGGGCGGCAGGAGGAGCCCTCATGCGGATGGGCGATGCCGCGGTCGAACCGCTGATCGCGGCGACGAAGGACGCCGACCGGAACGTCCGGCTCTACGCGGCGGGGGCGCTCAAGTACATCGGCAACCCGCAGGCGATCGCTGCTCTCCAGGATCTCGCCCGGGGCGGGGATGATGTGGAGAGGAGCGTCGCGGAGGATGCGATAGAGGCGATCCGGATGGTCCGCAGGGAGATGGCGGAGGTGCCGACGTCGCGGTGAAATTCAGAAAAAGTGGTGCGGCGAACCGCCGCATCAGTCGTAGTCGCGGAAGAGCGCGGGATTCTGTCTCCTGATCCACCACCGCCGGACAAAGTATCCGGCCCCGGCGAGCACCAGGATGGCTCCGCCTATCAGGGCGACCGTCCCGAGCGGGAAGTCCGGGATCGCCTCACCGACCGGCACGGCCGTGGTCTCTGTTTCGGTGGGATGTATGGTTGTTTGCGCCGCCGTCTCCGCCGCGGTCGCGGTCGTCACCGCAGTGGTCTGCTCGATCCCGCTGATCGCAAAGAGCGAGAACCCGGGGCTTGCCGCCCTGAACGTGACCGTTGTCCCGGCATCGTCCACGACCCACGTCGGGAGAGCCTCCCATGCCGTGCCGTTGTAGCGGTAGAGCACGATCCCGCCCGGGGCGAATCCCTGTTCTGCGAGCCACGCGGCCGGGATGCTGAAGGTGATGTTTGCACCGGTGATCTCCTCGAACCGTGCCGGCGTCAGTTCAATGTACTGGTATGGGGTTCCCGGCGCCGGGGGGATGTCGGTTCCCGGGGAGGATTGTACCCACCCGGTGACGATCAACATATTGAGCCCGGTGCCTGTCGCGGTGATCGTGCTCACGGCGGAGTCTCCGCCGACGTTATAGCCGCCGCCCGGCCCGACCGTCGAGCCACCGCCACCGCTGCCACCCCCGCCGCCGGAGGACGGTGACGTGACGGTGATGGATTTACGTATGCTGTCGAACCCGAAGGCGTTGTATACCTGCAGCGTCACCGTGTAGGTGCCGGGTTCGGTGTAGGTGTGCGTGGGGTTCTGCCCCGTCGATCCGGCGGTTTTGAGGCGCCAGACGTCGTTCGGGTAGGTAGTACTGTTGCTCTGCCCGCCCATGAGTACGATACTTCCGTCCGGCATCACGACGCTGGTGTGTTCCCACCGTGCCGACCATTCGGCGTGCTCGGCCA
>JAAZGM010000003.1 GCA_012511245.1 Methanomicrobiales archaeon
CGGGAGACGCAAACAGCCGCAACTTCGTCACCGATTGCATACACCGTCTCGGTTGGCGCTCGACCGGCATAAAGAATAGCCGTGCGGGGTGGAAGTGTATCGTGATATGCGAAGAGCCGATTCCTCCCCCGACTCAAGTCGGGGGGCTCCTCGGCCCACGATCCTGAACCGCGGCGAGTCGCCGCTGAAGGGTGAGGAGCCGGAACTTCCCGAACCGCTCAAATAAATCGTCGATACAGGGAAGTTCCGGTGTACCCCGGACTTCTCGGAGATCGCGGGGTGCGATGCGGCGACACTTGCGATCCTGATGCTGTTTGCGGATCCAAATGATCTCATCCCCTCAGCCTGGGCGTTCATCCAGAACTCCGATGATACCAGAAACACCCCCGCGGAGCCTTACCTCGTAGCGATGGAGGAGGCGGAGGCAACGGTCCGGGTTCGTGACCCGTTCATCGGCGATTACCCGGGGCCTGGGATCTCGCGTGACCTTGCGGAAACGCTTGCAGGAACAGATGTCGTTACCATCTTCACGGTTCACCACCACTATGCCCCCCTCGATCCGGCGCGGGTGAAGGAGTTGTCGGGCGGAGAGCACCCCGTCATCATCGACGGCAGGAACATCGTCGATCCGGACGTGTTCATCTACAAAAGTATCGGACGGGGCGCGACAGGAACAGCCATCCGATCCGACGGAACCCGTGAGAGGTGTTGCCGGTGCGTGACAGCCGGACGATCCCTCTTCTCATCCCGCTCGCCCGGAAAACAGTCTTACAGGTTATTACCAGGGGTTCCCGCGATCCCTACGGGCATCCCTGTTTGCACAGTTTACCTCCCCTGAACCTCCCGCACCGCCCGTATCTCCGGTATATCCATCCCGCCGAGCAGTTCGATGATCGCCTGCACATAGGGCTCCTGACGGGTGCAGCTCGGGGATGCGCGGGGATCGCTCCGTTGCCCCCGTCGCCCCATCTTCGCATGACCGGTGGCGATATAGTGCAGGAAGTCCTCCTTCGGGAGACCCCACCGGCAGTTGACCTGCAGCCGGACAAAATCCGGGTTCTTCAGGTTCGGGGAGAGCACTGCCCGTGTCCCCGGGAGTGGAACCGGGGCGCCGTCGTTTGTCCGGGCAAGGCGGATGACCCGCTGCCATAGCCGATCACAGTCCTCTTCCGGGCAGCTCCGGCAGAAGCGGTTTGACGGTGGTGTGCCGTCACCGGTGTAGTGGCGGCAGAAGTTCAGATCCATGAGTGATTATTACGTCCCCATATCTGTATTTAACCTGTGCGGACGCCGGAACAGCCCCGGTTGCCTCCCTTGCTCAAATAACAACACTCATCCCTCTTCCGCTCCAAACCTCTCTTTAGGAGAGAACACCGGATGTCCCCTGCCATCCTGTACCGCCAGCTGCCCGGAGAGGGGCTCGACGCACTCATCGCAGAATTCCGGAAAACTGCCACCCACGACCCGTTCGGCACCGTCTTCATCGTCCCGACGACTCATCTTGCCCGGGAGATCATCCGCCGCCTCGAAGAAGAGGGTGCCCCGGTAGTCTCCAACATGGTCACGACCCTCTCAGGGTTCGCCCAGAAGATCTTCCTTGATTGTGCACGATCGGAGACACTGATCTCCAGGACAGAATCCCGGATCATCCTCGACCGCCTTCTTGCCACCAGGAGGTACCCGCTCCTCGCCGGCATCGGGGCAGTCGATGATCTTGTGACCCTCTTTGAAGTCATCCTCATGCGGAAGGTCGATTACCCAACCGCACTTGGAGACCTCGCAACCGCCAGATGCATCGAGATCGCTCACCTCTTCGATGCTTACCGCCGATTCCTCGATGAGCACGACCTCGTCGATGAGAGCACGCTCCTTGCCCGCGTGGTCAGGATGCTCTCCGACACGGGATGGTTCCGGATGGTCTACATCTACGGCCTCTTCGAGCCGATGCCGCGGACAGGCGGCAGCCACCATCTCCGCCCGCCCCGGACGGTTTTTGTCTATGGCCTTTTCGAACCGATGCCGCTCGAACGCGACCTCCTCCTTGCCCTGCGAGAGTCCGCAGAAGAGTTTCATTACTCGCTCCCCTACGCCAGAAACCCGGCGATCTATACCGATGATGGGGAGTGGCTGCACCCGGATACGGTTATCTCCGGGGATGCTCCGGGTACCCGCCGTTCACATCTTGCCTCTCTCTTCTCCTACTCCGGGGACGTCGATTGTGATGACTGTGTTCGCCTCGCAGAACGACGCGACCCGCTCGATGAGGTCAGGGTGATCGCACAGGAGATCCACGATCTGGTCGCCGCCGGTGTGCGGCCGGATGAGATTGCAGTCGCGTTTCCCGACTTTGCATCAATGCTGCCCTATGTGGAGGAGGTCTTCCACGACTTCGGGATTCCCTATACTGCATCCGGCGGCCGCCCGCTCGCAGCATCACCACTCGTTCGGGCTCTGCTCGATATCGTCGCGGTTCCCGCCCGTGATTACCGGCGAGAGGATGTTATCGCTCTTGCAACCTCGCCGTACCTGCCGATCACTCCCGGGTACGAACTCGATCTCTTCTCCCGTGAGGCCGGGATAACAGCCGGAGCGGCCACATGGGACGAACGGCTCACCATACTCGCCCGTGCCGTTGAAGAAGAGCGAGAACGGCTGGATACTCCGGAATCCATACAACCCCGGCTTGCAGCGAAGGCGGCCTCGATTGAGTCGGCACGGGGTGCCGCCAGAGCCCTCTTTGTGGATCTCTCGGCGCTCGAAGGGACGAAGACGATCGCCGAACATACCGCCGCCTATCGGTCGCTCCTCGAACGATGGCAGGTTCCGGTAATGCCGGAGAAGGGCGAACCCGAACTCCTCGAAGAGGAGGCGCGTGCACTCGAAGAGTTCACCGGTCTTCTCGAGGCGTTCGAACACACCGGCCGGCTGCTGCCGGACGAGAGGATATCCCTTGCAGGGTTCTCTTCCCTGCTTGCGCAATCCGCCGCCGGGATCTGGACTGCCCGCAGGCAAAGAGGCGGTGGCATCCGGATACTCGGCGTCCGGGAGATTGCGCATCTTGCCGTCCCCTATCTCTTCATCGGCAATCTCATCGAAGGTTCGATACCACGGCTGACCACCCGGCTTCCGCTCACAACCGATGCCGAGACCCGGCGTCTTGCAACCCGGTCACGAGATGACATCCTCCGGGAAGAGCGGTATTACTTCACCGCCGCCCTGCTTTCCGCTCGTTCCCGGGTCTACCTGAGCTATCCGGCGGCCGAAGGATCGACGCCGCTGGTGCGTTCCGGGTTCGTGGATGCCGTTCAAGAGGCATTTGCCCCGGGGGGATGGGGAGACGGCGATCTCCCTGGTTCCAGGCTTGCAGCAGCCTGGAAAGCCGGCGCCCTCCTCACCTGGGGCGGTCTTCCTGCCCGGATGCCGCAGGGGCTCTCCGCCCGAGAAGCTGTCTGCCGGCTCAACATCGAGAACTACCACCGGAAAGGCGATTACAACTCCTCCTACGACGGTATGCTCCGGGATGACCCGACGATCGTCACGGCGCTCGCCGAACGCTTCGGCGACGGGGCGGTCGTCTCCCCGACAGCACTCGAGACCTACGCCGATTGCCCGTTCCGGTTCTACCTGGGGAGTGTTCTCGGCCTTGCACCCCTCCCCGAGGCAGATCCTGATCTGACAGCGCAGGAGCGGGGGAGCCTCATCCACCGGATTGCTTACCGATTCTACTCCGGCTGGAAGTGTGACGGCAACGGCCCGGTCACCGGGGCGTGCTATCCCGACGCCCTCCAGCGCCTCCTTGCAGCAGGCCGGGAGGAGGTTGACCGGTTTACATCAGAAACCCCTGCATGGGAGGCGGACAGGGAGCACCTCCTTGGGTCGCCCGCAGCAGGGAGAGGGCTGCTTGAGCGGTTCCTCATGCACGAGATGGAGGTTGCGCCCTCCCACTTCGTCCCGCATGCCTTTGAGGTCTCGTTTGGCCTCCCGGTGGTGCCAGAGGAGGTCGACGCGATATCAACATCCGATATGGTCACGATCCCGCTCGACGAAGGAACCATCCGCCTGCGGGGCAGGATCGACCGGGTTGACATCCTGCCCGAAGGCCGGTTCATGATCACCGACTACAAGACCGGTTCATCGCATCCCCGGCTCAAGGACATCGAGGCAGGCAAGGCGCTCCAGCTCCCCCTCTACCTCCTGGCGGTCGAGACCCTGACCGGTATGGAAGGGGTTGCAGGCACCTACTATACCCTCAGGCGCGGGAAGATCCGGAACCAGCCGGTCTTCTGGGATGCCGGGTTGCAGGACTCTTTTGCCTGCTTCCCGGGGTCGAGCCGGAGCGGCGTCGGGGATATCCGGGAACTGGTCAATACCACACTCATGTGGGTGCAGCGGCATCTTTCCGGGATACGCGCTGGACGTTTCCCGCCCCGTCTGGATGCCGGCCCCTGTCCTGCGTACTGCGGGTTCAAGACCATCTGCCGGTTCGATGCCCTGCGGCTGCTTACTATGGGGGAGGTGACAGGCGATGGGATTGACTGAACGCCAGTCGCGGGCTGCGCTTGACCACACGACGAGCAAATGCGTCACCGCAGGCGCAGGAACCGGTAAAACGCACGTTCTGGTGCAGAAATATATCAGCCTGCTCGAGGGCGGGGCCAGTGTCGGCAGCATCCTCGCGCTGACCTTTACCGAGAAGGCGGCGGCAGAGATGAAAGTCCGGGTTCGCCGGGCGATCGCGGAGAAGGAAGGTGAGCAGTGGGATGCGATCCGCGACGAGTTTTTGTGGGCGAAGATATCGACGTTCCACTCCTTCTGCGCCTCCGTCCTCCGGGAATTCCCCATCGAGGCTGGTGTTGGACCATCCTTCACCGTCCTCGACGAACGGGAAGCGTTCCGGCTCCGCGAGGAAGCGATCGATGATCTCATCCACGGCACTCCGCCCGCAGGGTGCCGGGACGCGGTGATCGGCGTCCTCCGGGCGGTCGGGGCATACGAACTGAAGAACTACCTCGAGGTGCTGTACTCGCGCCGCGATGCCGCGGAGATGTTCTTCTCCACCCTTATAGAGAGTGAAGAGAGGGTGATCGACGCCTGGCAGGCAGCCGTTGAGCAGTACCGGACAAAAGCCCTCGCGACCTTCCTTGACCACGCCGGCCCCCCGATCGCGGTGCTCCGCGACCTTGCCGCCCGTTATCCGGGCGATCAGGATACCGCCGGCGCCTACCTCCGGGCAGTTGAACCCTGCATCGCCGGCGAGATCGCGATCGCTGAACTTGCTGCGGTCCACAACAACTCGCAGTTCCGCCGGAACATGGGACAGAAGAAGAACTGGGGAGGGGACGATCTCGGGAACCTTCGTGCGGCCTACGGTGCTCTCGATCGGTGCCTTGCCGATCACGCAGATGCCTGCCTGCTCACCGTTGATCCATCCGACCCCTTCACCCGGGCGACGCTCGACTTCCTCCATGATCTCGGCACGGTCTTCTCGGCCTTCCTCGATGCGATCGATGCCGGGAAACGGCGGCAAAACGCTCTTGATTTCGACGATCTGGTGAACCGCACCCGCCGCCTCTTCTGCGACCGGCCGGAGATCGTCGAGGCACACTTCCACACCCGGTTCCGGTTCATCCTGATCGATGAGTTCCAGGACACCGATCCCATCCAGATCGCCATCATTCGCGCCGTCCTCAGCGATGCCGCGAACCTCTTCGTCGTCGGCGATCCAAAACAGTCCATCTACCTCTTCCGGGAGGCCGATGTCACGCAGTTCTCGCATACCCGGGACCTGATCGAACGCGATCTCGGCGGGGAGACGATCGCGCTCGACGTCAACTTCCGGAGCGCACCCGAGATCGTCGAGTTCACGAACGCTGTCTTCTCCGCTCTGATGGCTGAGGCGGAGCAACCCTGGGAGTTCCTCTACGAACCCCTGCGCCCGTTCCGAAAAGGCGATACCGGTTCGATCGAACTCCTTCTCAGCCCGAAGAACAGGGATCGTGCCGCCGGTCACCGGGCCGAGGCTGAGATGGCGGCACGAAAGATCCGGGCTATTGTCGAGCAGGAAGAGAAACCGATCTGCCATGACGGGGATCTCCAGCCGACTGGCTACGGCGATATCGCTATCCTCCTCGAACGGCGGACGAACCTCGCCTACTACGAGTGGGCGCTCGCGCGTTACGGTATCCCCTACCACGTCCACGCCGGCCCCGGGTTCTACGCGCGCCAGGAGATCTATGATCTCTACAACATCCTCCGGTTCCTGGTAAACCCTCTGGATGACGCTGCACTCTATGGTGCGTTGCGGTCGCCTTACTTCGGGCTCTCCGATGCCCGGCTCTTTCATATCGCTCAGGCGCCGGAAGAGACCCTCTGGGAGCGGCTGCAGGCCGCAACAGAGCCGGCGGTGACGATCCTCCGGAACTGGCTCTCCCTCTCCCGGAGGCTCTCCCCCGCCCGCCTCATCCGCCGGATCGTCGAGACCTCGGGGATCTATGTCATCCTCGGCGGGATGGCCGGTGGCGAGCAGGTCGCGGCGAACATCGAGAAACTGATCGTTATCGCAAGGAAAGCAGAGTTTTCCACACTCGTGGAGTTTGTCGCGGAGCTCGGTCGCTCCATCGACAGCGGGGATCGCGAAGGGGATGCTCCCCTCGACATTGCGTCGGCCGATGGGGTCTCAGTCATGACGGTGCATGCCGCAAAAGGGCTTGAGTTCCCGATCGTCGTCCTCCCTGACCTTGCACAGGTCCCGCGATCGGGCGGGAACACGATCATGGTCGATGAAGGGCTGCTGCTCGGCGTCTCGATACCGAACCCCGCAAACGATCACGAGCGTGAAGAGACGCCCATCCTCCACCTCCTCAAAGACGAACACCGACGGAAGGAGGAGGCGGAGCGCAAACGGCTCTTCTACGTCGCGGTCACCCGGGCAAAAGATCACCTGATCCTCTGTGGGGAGGCGCCGGATGCGCCCCCGGAGAGCCTTTGCGATGCAAAGACGCGGATGGCCTGGCTCGCACACCTCCTCGGGCTCCCGGGCGATGCCTATGCCCGGGGCGAGACCGTCCTCGGGACGCTCCGTATCCCGCTCACCCTCGATCCTGCGGCGATCCCGGCCGATGTGCAGGAGATCTCCCCGACCTGCCTGCCGGTTCCCGAACATATCCCTGCACCGGAGGATCCGGCGAGCATTCCTCTCGATGGAAGAGAGGAACGGGTTTACTCGGCGAGCGAGATCGAGGCGCACCTCCGCGGTCGGGCAGGGTTGCGGGTGCAGGGATTTACTGCCCGGGAGGACGCTCTGACCCGTGGTCTCGTCGTCCACGAGGTCTTCCGCGGCCGCGATCCCGCCGTGGTGCTGAGGGAGTATGGTATGGATGCAGGGCAGGCCGGAGAATACCACGACCTCTATGCCAGGTTCCTTGCCTCGCCGCTGATGCAGGGGGTTGTCCGCGATCACCGGGAAGTGCCGTTCCTGGTGCGGTTGAACGGGATTGCGTTCAAAGGTGTCATCGATCGGCTGGTGCAGCGCCTGAACGGCACCTGGATGCTCATCGACTACAAGACCGGAGCACCGGGAGACGCCGGCGACTATGCGATCCAGATGATGATCTACCAGTACGCTGCCACGCAGATCCTCGGGTATTCGGTCATACCCTATCTCTACTTCGTCGATCTTGACCGATGGGCGGAGATCGAGGTGGATGAGGTACGCGTCCTTGCCGAGATAAGGCGGGCGATCCAGGGGATCGAAGAGGAAGGGCTTTGACGACGAGAACGATACAGGTGCTCTCCCTTCTCTAACCCGGGACTGTCACACAGTGCTCTATGAAACAGCCCTATGGCAGGCAGTAAAAAGGATATGGCAGATGGATGATTCCGGGTGAACGGGGGGAGACAGCGGATCCTCATCCCCGCGGGCAAGGGTTCCCTTCAATCATAGAGACCGATCGCAAGGTAGTCGTCATCCGATAGCTCATCCCAGAGTTCAAGGACAACCGAGCCGTCACTCAGGATATCACCGGGGATGATCCAATCAGAGTCAACTTCCCTGACTTCTTCAACCCCGACCGGGGTTCTCACGAGCACTTTCATAACATCATCTCCGCCGGGTCGGCGCTTTAGGGGCACGAAGTGATGATCTCCGGGGCACCCTGCAGCTCTCGCAGAGCGCGATCTCCCGGCCAGCTTTCGTACTGCAAGCGTCTCATTATAAGACCCACCGAGAGGTCCCAACTGTTTGCTGGGGATCCGGGATCTGGTCGGACAGAGTCGATACCGATACGCTTTAGGCAAAATAACTTCGTGAAGGTGTAACTTATAATAGTTCCGGTGGGCGGTCTGTATCCCATCTTGGAATGACGGGGACTGGTCCTATCTTGATCTTAAATAGTGCCCGCCGGTGATCCATCCGAAGGTACGGGGGGTAAACTGCCTACTCACTCCGGGGCGGGAACTGGATCGTCATCTTACCCCCGGCACCACGCACGAGCACTACATCGCGCTGGAGCGCCCTGGCGTAGCCCTCAAGATAGGGTTCGGCAACCCGGATATCCGCAAACGTTTCGCGGACCGCTGTTGCCGCTCCATCGATCGTTATTATCACGCCCCCGTCAGCGGTGTTTGAGGATTCGCAGGGGATCCCCCATGTCAGGAGGAGGCCTTCCATCAAGGTCGGGGGATCAAGGCGCTCCTCGGTATGGGTGAGGAGCTCCGTTCCGTTCTCCTCGCCAAGCCGTCTGGATATGGCTGCTATCCGCTCCGTGAGCCCGGCGGGGGCATCCATAAGGAGCCTTTGTACGAGCGATCCGGTGACATCCTGCCGCCGTAGCGACCGTGTCACCTTGATCAGCTGCCAGTCCCGGGCAAACGAAGTTCCGACGCGCATGTCAACCTCTCATGATGCTGTATGCCATCACGCAGAGACCGAGGATCACCACAATGCGGGAGAAGATCGCCGACCAGGCGACGGCAAACGCGTCGGGCGTGAGGACACTCACGAGATCAGCGAATGTAATCCCCACAACCAGCGTAAACAGTCCGTAGATGAAGATAAGCAGAGTAGGCTGCCTCACGATCCGGTACGCATTGAAGATGATGCCGATGAGAAGCGCTCCTAAAAAAAGCGTCACAATCGCGAGCATCTGCTGTATGGTCTCAATTTCCATTCCGTTCATGTCTGTTCCTTGACCTTCCTCACCGAGACGATCGTCTGAATGTCCCTCACCCCTGGAAGACTGGAGAGGGGGACGAGCACACTCCGTTTCAACTCGGATATGTTCTGCACCCGGACCTTGACGAAGAAATCGCCAGGCTCAAGAACTTCGTAGAGTTCGAGGATGCTCGGGAGTTCCCGCATAAACTCCTCGACCTCTGATTTCCCGTCAGGATGAACCCTGACGTTCAGGAAAGCGACCAGTGTATGCTCGAAACACTTCTGGTTGATGACGATCGTGAACCGTTCGAGGATACCGGCGTTCTTTAGTTTTTCAATCCGCTTAAAGACCGTCGAAGGTGCGATACCCAGCATTGAGCCGAGTTCTGCCATAGACATTCGCCCATCTCTCTGCAGCTCCCGAAGGATCGCTTCGTCGATCTCATCCATTCATAGAGTAGTTACAGGTTTTCAGTTATAAGAATTCCGCATTTGGATTTATAATTAGAGTGGATTATTTTTCGTTTCTATCAGATAATGGAAGGGATAAGGATATTTTGCCAGAGTAACGTTGGGTGATTAAAAATAAGTTTTAGAGGGGGTGCTGGAAATAAAATCGAGATCTTCGGGGCATCATCGAAATATTGTTTCAACGACTGTGAAAGATTGTGCCTCCAGGATTGACGATCCTGATCAGCCCCACATCTCCTGCCGCTTCCCGGATGGCGGTATCGATGAACGTTCTTGCCGCGCGGAACCCCTCACGCACGGGCACCCCCCGGGCGAGGCATGCCGCAAGCGCCGCCGAGAAACAGCACCCCGACCCATGCACCGAGTAGGGGTACCGCTCCCCGGAGAGACGCAGTTCACCGTCCCGGTCGATCAGGACATCGACCGCCGCACCGTCAGCGAGATGGCCGCCCTTCACCACCACGGCACGAGCGCCGAGATCGAGGATCCGCCGGCCCGCCTCGACCATATCTTCGACGGTCGTGACCCGCATCCGGCTGAGCACCTCTGCTTCCGGGATGTTCGGGGTGACGACCGCCGAGCGGGGGATGAGGAGTTCCGCGAGGTCCCTGACGGCATCCTCCGCGAGCAGCCGGTGGCCCGATGTCGAGACCATCACCGGGTCGATCACGAGCATGGCCCCTTCCGGCAGGGTCTCCGCAACCACACGGACGTTCTCGGCGTTCGCAAGCATCCCGGTCTTCCACGCCCCTATCGAGAAACCGTCGGCGACCGTCTCCATCTGCGCCCGGACTGCGCCCGGCGGGAGCACCCAGGTCCCCCGCACCTCGTGGGTGTTCTGGGCCGTCACCGCCGTAACGACCGTCAACCCATAGACCCCGAGCGCCGTAAACGTCTTCAAGTCCGCCTGGATACCCGCTCCGCCGCCTGAGTCTGAGCCGGCGATGGAACACGCGGCGATCATCTGCGCATCCGTCATCCTTCAGGTGTCGCCCGGTATCTGCTTGAATCTTTGCCTCTGCCCCGCCATTCCCTTTATCTCGTTCTGCACCGACCACTCTTACAATGGACGTAGAAGAGATCAGCCGCCGGCACCTCGCCGCCGGCACCCCTGACGACGAGATCGTGCGCCTTCTCTCCCGGGATATCCTCTCGATCAAGCACTACCGCGTGACCCCCGCATACGCCGAGGCATTCGCCCGTGCGGTCATTGCCGAGGCGAAGAACTCGACCGGGCTCTCCGGCGACCTCTTCACCTTCGAGCCTTCGGGCTCGACGATGGGGGAGTTCGGCGTCGGTTCACGAGGGTCGGGCGACTTCTTCGCCCACCGCCAGCTCGCCCGGATCATCGGCCGGACGGATGCTGCGGTCGGCGTCGACGAGATGGACGACGCCGGCGCCGTCCGTGCCGGTGGGGACTACATCATCACCACCGTCGACGGGATGCACTCCCGCCTCTCCGACTTCCCCTTCCTCGCCGGGTTCCACGTCACCCGGGCGACGCTCCGCGACGCCTACGTCATGGGGGCAAAACCTGTTGCACTCCTCTCCGATATCCACGTCGCCGACGACGGCGACGTCGCGAAGATATTCGACTACACGGCGGGAGTCTCCGCCGTCGGCGAGGCGATGGGCGTCCCGCTCGTCACCGGCTCGACCCTCCGGATCGGCGGGGACATGGTGCTCGGGACCCGGCTGACCGGGTGCGGCGGCGCCGGCGGTGTCGCAAACCACCTCACCGCGAGGAAGCAGATCGCCCCCGGCGACGGCCTCCTCATGACCGAGGGGGCGGGCGGTGGGACGATCGCCACCGCCGCGATCTACTCCGGGTTCCCCGAGGGCGTCGAGGAGACGATCAACCTCCACTTCCTCAAAGCCTGCGAGGCGCTGCTTGCGAGCAGTGTCCTCCAGAGTATCCACGCCATGACCGACGTCACGAACGGCGGGCTCCGGGGCGACGCCTACGAGATGGCCGAGAC
>JAAZGM010000170.1 GCA_012511245.1 Methanomicrobiales archaeon
CCCTCAGGGCTTCCATCGCCGGGTTCCCGAGCAGCCGGAGCGCCTGGATGGCATCCTGCCGCATGGTTCCGTCTGCGTCTGGAAACGTCCCGATGAGGTGCGGGATCGCCGCGGGCCCCACCCGGCCGAGAGCGGTCGCCGCTTCCCGGCGGACACACCAATCCTCATCGCCAAGCCCCTTCATCAGCGGGAGCACCGCCGCCTCGCCTATCTCCCCGAGCGCCCGAACCGCTTTCCACCGGGCTACAACATCCTCGCCCTCAAGCGAGAGGGCAAGCCCCGCTACCCGGGTTTTCTCCTCTGCATCGATTGCTGCATCCTTTTCCTCCCCCTTCCTGCGTCCGAACCGGCTCCACAATCCCATCGGCATCCTCCCTTACGATCGCTCTTCTCCGATGATGGTAGGTTGCAGGAGATCGTGTATAACCCTTCTGATATCCTTCCAGAGCCCCGGGAGCAGGCTGTTACCGCCCGCTACCACCACCGCCCGGTGGGGGAACGCTTATATAGTACGATGCGGCATCCGGTCTCCCGGGAATTGTGCGCGGATCGGCCATGGGGCTCCAGCTTCTCCGTGCGCCCTCATACGGAGGCTCGAAGGCGGCGCCGGTGAGTGAATCGTATGAGGCGCAGAACAAGGATGGATGGCCGCGTGGCTCTCCTCCCGGAAGACGAAACAAGGTGAGATGGATGTACGCAGATAAGACGATAAACTGTGTCGGTGCCTGTCAGTCGCCCATGCTCCTGATCGAGGAGGGTATGAAAGGGCTAGATAAAGGGCAGATCCTGCAGGTGACGGCCGACAGCAATGACCTTCTCGAGATGGTCAGGTCCTGGACTGCTGAGAGCGGACACATGATCGAGGAGGAATACGCTGCCAGCGGCGTAACGACCCTCCTCGTCCGCAAAGGAACTGCCCCGGCGGCAAAAACGGTGTGACCGCTCAGCACCCATAGATCAGGGTGAGGATGCTCTTTGCAAGATCGAGGCTCTTGCCCCGGTTGACCATGAGGGTGTCCAGGCGCAGCGCTCCTTCAAGGTCGACCGGGTCCCGGATATCCTGGATGAAGATGTCCACGAAGTCCTCGTAGAGACCGCAGGTTCCGACGGATGAGGGTTCTTTTCCGAAAACCCGCATCAGGGCCGCCGCAGGGCCGCTGATCGGCGCATCACCGATGAACGGGCTTACCGCTATGACGTGCTGCCGGCGGAGCGCCTCACGCACTCCGGCACACTCGAGGATCGGGGATATGCTGGTGACGGGGTTGCTCGGGCCGATCACCACGGCATCGCTCGCCTCGATCGCCTCGATCACATCATCGGTCGCAACCGGCGGTTCGTCGAACCTCCGGGTAACGCCGTCGATCGCCACATCCCCGCGGTGCTTCACCCAGTACTCCTGGAAGTGCATCTCCCCTTCCGGCGTCCGGACATACGTTGTCACGGGAGAATCGGTCATGGGAAGAACGGTTGCCCTGATGCCCAGCATGCGACAGAGCGATTGGGTCGTCTCCGTCAACCGCATGCCGCCCCGGAGCATCTCACCCCGCGCCACGTGGATCGCACGATCCTGGTCGCCGACGGCGATGTACTCATCGATACCGAGCCGTGCGAGGAGATCATGGGTGACGTAGGTATCGTTGCGGATCCCCCACCACCGGTTGGTGTCAAGGATGCCCGCAAAGAGGTACATGACCGTATCGATGTCAGGCGAGAGGTGGTTCCCGGAGAGCCACGTATCTTCGGCCGTATTGACGATGACCGCGATCTCCCGTTCGTCCAGCAGCTCGCGCATCCCGCGGAGGAGCTTCGGGGTTCCGGTCCCGCCCGAGAGGAAGGTTATCATTGGATGATTAGCGTATCGAGTGCATCCGTATATGAATTTTCCCAATTCGCGCCCGGCAGAAGGGGCTGAATTCCACGATGGTGCCAGATCAGGAGGTTTTCACCGGAGGCAACGCATACCATGCCGGGCATGGGGCGGCGGGATCTCTTTCAACGGAGCACAAGAAGGGAGGGTGCAGGAATGCCCCTGCCGGGAGAGCGTGGAGAGGGTCATGGGTTGAGGACGTAGATCCCGTGGTTGAGGAAGGCCGCGAAACTCACCCAGAGGAAGTACGGGACGAGCAGAACCGCCGCCGGCACCGAGATCCGGTTGAAGGAGACTATCGTCATGAAGATCGCAATCCAGAGGAGCAGGATCACGATGAACCCGAAGAACGGTGCATGCATCCCGAAAAAGACAAACGACCAGAGGATGTTCAGGATCAGCTGCATGCCAAAGAGCGCTGTCGCAACCTGCACATGCCTGTTCCCCCAGCCCTTGCTCCAGACAAGGTAGAGCGCAACGCCCATCAGGATGTAGAGCACTGTCCAGACAGGGGCAAAGACCCATGACGGCGGGGTCAGTGCGGGTTTCATGAGGCCGGCATACCAGACGGAGAGCGCTGGAATCGTGAAGATCGAGCCGATCCACCCGGCTGCGAGACTGACTCCTATCGCCGCGATGAACTGGATGATCCGGATGCCGGTTGATGCCACATCCGGGGATAGTGATACACAACTATTTAATTATTTTGGTATAGGCAACAACACCCGACCGGAACGCTGGCAAGAAACCGGCGGTGATTTATTATTCATCATCATCTTCGTCGGCAGGGAGAACCTCGCGAAGGGTGAACCGGAACACCGCACCGCGATCCGACTGCCCTTCCACCCGGTCCTCGGCCCGGATCGTGCCGCCATACCGCTCGATAAGGGTGCGAACGACGAAGAGGCCGAGCCCGTCGCCGTATCCCCCGACCCACCCCCGCTCGAACCGGTAGAAGATCGACTCTTTCATGGGATCGGGTATACCCGGCCCGGTATCCTCGACCGAGACCATCACGCTCTCCCCATCGTAATCGTCCACCCGGATGGTGATCCGGACATCCGGGCCGCCGTACCTGACGGCGTTCCGGATAAGGTTCGTGAAGACCTCAGGGAGCAGATCGTCCGCCCAGACCTGTGCGGAGGTCTCCCCCGCGAACTCTATCGCAACGTCCGGGAAGGCGGCGACCTCTTTTTTGATGGCGGCGGCAAGGTCAACCGCCTCGACATCGGGCGAGTCGTGGTGGATGCGGCGGATCGTGGTGACGTTGCCGAGAACCTCTGCACTCCTCGCGATGTTGCTGCGGATCTTTCTTGCATAGAGCGCGGCCTCCCCCTCCAGTATCTCAAGGAGGAGATCGGTGTAGAGGTTTGAGACGTTCTCGACGTTCTTGATGTCATGAGTCATGATATCAAGGTAGAGGTTCGCCTCCCGGTTCGCCGCCTCGAGCTTTTTGTGCAGCATCCCCTTCAGGATCCCGGACCCGATCTCCTTACCGATCGTCTCAAGGAGCATCCGCTCATCACGCGAGAACGATTGTTTCACCCGGCTGCCGAGGTAGATCGCACCGACGACGACCGACTCGGCGATGAGCGGGATACACGCAAGCGCCGAGAGATCGAGTTCCCCGAGGATGCTTGCTTCGATAGAGTTGAGGTCGGTCTGCCGCTCGATGTAGCGGGGCTGTCCGGCTATGAAGATGAAGTTGAACGGCCAGTGGTGAACCTTGAGCAGGCGGTTTCGGGCAAGGGCCGACTCGGAGATGCCCTTCTGGTGCTGCAGCACCGCCTTCTTTCGTTCAGAGTCGAGCATGTAGACGATGCCGAGATCGTACCTCAGCAGTTCAAGCGTCTTTTCAAGAGACTCCTCGAGGAGGCCTGCAAGAGAGAGGGATGCAGCCGTGACGCCGATGATCTGGTTGATCACGAGGAGATGCTCGTTCCTGGTCCGGAGTTCTTCCTCGGTGCGTTTGCGCCGGGTGATATCCATGACGCCGGCGATCGAGCCCCGGAACTCCCCGGCCTCATCGATGAGCGGACTGGTGATCATCAACCCGGTTATGCGGCTGCCCCCTTTCGTGATGAACTCGCACTCGTGCTCCTCGCGGGCGCTTCTCTGCCGGCTGGAGAAGTATTCCTGCAGTCTGGCGCCGGTGGCGGGCGAGAGGAACGTGTGGATAGCTCTTCCCGCCATCTCTTCAGGGGTGTAGCCGAGCATCTCGGCCATGCACGGGTTGACAAACGAGGTGCAGGCGTCCGGGTCAAGGACCCAGATCCCTTCGCTGAGGCTCTCCACGACACGGCGGTAGTTCTGCTCGCTCTGCCGGAACGCCTCCTCTGCCCTCATCCGGTCGGTGGTATCGAGCACACCATAGAACCACCCTGTAACCGCCCCACCGCCACCGGTGATCGGCGACCGGACGATGAGCGTGTGTACACACCGCCCGTCGGTGGAGGTGATATCCGTCTCGAACTCATCTCTCCGGGCGGGTGAGCGGATGAACCGGGCAGCCGGCAGCCCGATCAGGTCATCGGCAGGGCATCCGAGGATCTCCCCCATGCGCGGATTGGCAAAGACGATAGTCCCGGCCGTATCCGTGGTGAGAATACCTTCGTTGAGGTTTCCCGCCAGCCTCCAGCAGATCGTTCTGGAGTGGTGGAGCGCGCGCTCGGTCATCCTCATCTCAAGGGCATACCTGATCGACCGGCAGAGCAGTTCCGCGTCCATCCTCCCCCTGACAAGGTAATCCTGCGCGCCGCGTTCCATGGCATCGCGAACGACCGGATCATCCGCCCGCCCGGCAAGGATGATGACCGGCGCCGCCTCCCGGAGGCGGTCGACAGCCGCTGCCTCCCGGTCATCCGCAAGATCGAGGAGGACTACCGCAGCATCGCTTGCGGCAGCAACTGCCCCATCCCCGGGGCGCTCATGGCGCACGACCTCGACCTCACACCCGCATCCGGCGAGCATCTCCCCGATACGCCGGGCGTCGTCGGAACTCCCTCCAACCAGCAACACCTTCAACGGACCTTTCATGGTTTCACTCACGTGTGATCCGGCCAGAGTCCGTACTGAATATGACTGGCAACGGTCGGTCCAGTTCATCTTACTGTATGGTACATTTCTTGCATGAATATATCCTGTGGGGTGCGGGGTGATCCCGCCAGGAGATGAAAACGTTAACCCGGGCGACAGCCCACATACAGGGTATTCATCCATGATCACCTTTCTTTCCGGCGGAACCGGAACGCCGGCGCTCATCCGGGGCACCCGCCAGATCCTCTACGACAGCGATATCACCGTGGTCGCGAATACCGCCGGGGATACCTGGATATCCGGCGGCCACTGTGCACCCGACATCGATACCGCCATATTCCTCTTCGCCGGCATCCTCGATACCGCGCGGTGGTGGGGGATCAAGGGCGACACCTGCACCACCCATAACTACCTCCCAAAGGTGGCGGGCGATGAGCCATTCCCGATCGGCGACCGTGCCCGCGCCGTCCAGATCGCCCGGGCAGCCCTCCTCCGCCGTGGCCTGACCCTGACAGAGGCTGTAGCGGCGCAGTGCCGCTCGCTCCGGATAGGGGCGACCATCCTCCCGGTGACGGATGAAGATGCCGCCCTCTTCGTCGATACCGGAACCGGACGCCTCCCGCTCATCGAGTACCGGATAGCCGCCGATGCCGATACCGAGGTGCGGGAACTTGTCAGGGCGGCACCTCGCCCCCCGGCGGTCACCGAGGAGGTGCGGGCGGCGATCGAGGCGAGCGATGCCGTGGTGATCGGCCCCGCGAACCCGGCGGCAGACATCCTCCCCATCCTCGACTGTGCCGGGATGCGCCGCCTCCTCAGCGATACGTTCGTCGTCGCGGTCTCACCATTCCGGGGAGGTGCCGCGCCCGATCCAAAGGATGCCGCCCTCATGTACGCCGTCGGAGAACCCCCTACATCGCCGGCGGTTCTACGGTTATATGGGGATATCGTCGATGTCTTCGTCCAGGATATCCATGACCCCGACGACGTCGAAGGATCGCTCCGCCTTGAGACGCGCCTGCTGCACGAGCGGCAGGCCGAATCGCTCGCCTGGGACATCATGGCGGTCATACGCCACGCTGTCCCGTGAGGGAGCGCTATTTCTCGATCTGGCGCCAGACGTGTAAAAAACGTTGAAACGCTGTATAGTGCCCAAGGACGCCGAATATGACGAGGAGCCACCCAAGGTAGTTCAGGCCGTAGATCTCGCCCGGTATCAGCACCGTGAGGGCGCCCGCGATGATGATCAGGACGAGGCGGTCCGCCCGGCCGAGGAGCCCGCCGTAGAACCTCCCCACCCCGACGGCCTGCGCCTGGGTGCCGAGGTAGGAGGACATCAGGACGCCGGTCAGCGCGAGGACGCCGATCGGCCAGGGGGCGGCTCCGCCTGCAAATATTCCGGTGATGATGAATATGTCGGCGTACCGGTCGATGACGTGGTCGAGGAAGTCCCCGCGGAGGCCGGCGACCCCCATATCCCGGGCAAGCGCCCCGTCGAGCGCGTCGAAGACGGCGTTGAACGCGACCATGACGGTGCCGAGGACGATCCCGCCGGCATAGTATGCGATGCCCGCAAGCACCGAGACGATGAAGGACGCGATCGTCAGCGCGTTCGGGGTGACCCCGGCCGTCCGCATCAGGTTCACCACGGGCTGCATGATCCCCTGCACGTGCGGCCGGAACTGGTCGAGCGTCATCTCCCGGTCTCCAGGTACTCCGTCCAATCGATCGAGCCGTAGGACGGCGGGAGGTCGCCGCGGATGAACCGCTCAACCCGGTCGGCGCACTCGCTGATGGGGAGATTCGTCATATCCACCTCGAGGATCTGTTCATCCGGATGCTCCTCGAGCGTCTCGATCAGGATGACGTCGAGCGCCTCCGCCTCGACGTTCTCCGCGATCTTCTCCTCGGGGTAGTTGCGCGGTGCGAGACGCTCGCGGAGGATGTCCGGGCGGCACCGGAGCACCACCACCCGGTCGCAGGGGAGGAGGTGGGCGAGGTGGCCCTCGACGATCCCGTCGAGGGGTTCGAACTCCTCCACCCACCGATCGACGTCCACCACCAGCGTCTGCCGGCAAGAGTCCTCCTCGATGATATAGGGGCGCACTGTATCCGTCAGGCGGACGACGCGGTATCCCCGCCGTTCGAGTTCGACCGCAACAGATGTCTTTCCCGTCCCCGGTGTGCCGGTGATGCCGATCATCATAGTTCTCTCATCGCCTCGATGAACCGGATGTTCTCCCAGTCTTCGCCGACACAGACCCGGATGGCGTGGTTCCCGAGCCCGGGGAAACTGGTGCACGACCGGACAAGGACGCCCTTCGCCGCAAGACGCTCCACCACTTCGTCGCCGGTGTGGGGTGCAACGTCGATCATGACGAAGTTCGCATCCGACGGGTGCACCCTGAGCGGCACCTCTGCGGCGAACCGCCGGCGCCACTCCAGGACATGGTCGCGGGCCTCCTGCACCCGTTCGCTCTCCGTAAGTGCCTCCGCCGCTGCCGCCATCGAGACCGAGTTCAGGGCGAAGGGTGTCGCCGCCCGGTTGTAGAACGGCTCAAGCCATGCGGGGACGAACGCGTAGCCGACCCGGAGCCCGGCGAGAGCGAAGATCTTCGACATCGTCCGCCCGATGATCAGGTTCTCGTAGCGCCGCATCAGGGGCCGGTAGTCGATATCCGCGAAATCGACGTAGGCGTTGTCGAGGAAGAGGAGCCCATCCAGTCCTTCGAGGATCTCCTCGACCGCCTCCACCGGAACCGAGTTCCCCGTCGGGTTGTTCGGCGTGCAGAGGAAGACGAGTTTTGCGCCCCGCGCCCCATCGACGAACTTTTTCGGATCGACCGAGAAGTCCTCCTCCCGCGGGATGTTCACGACCTCCGCGCCATGCGCCGCAGCCGCTATCCCGTAGAACGAGAAGGTCGGGGTCGAGACGGCCACCCTCTCACCGGGCTCGACGACCGTCCGGATCACCGTCTCGATGACGCCGTCCATCCCGGCGCCGGTGACGAACCGGTAGTCGCCGTGGTAGCGGCGGAGCGCCTCGACGAGTGCGGATGCCCGCTCGTCCGGGTAGCGGTTCACCCCATGGAGAGCGGCGGCGGCCGCCTCAAGCACGGCGGGCGAGGGGGGGCGGTGGTTCTCGTTGGACGCAAGCCGGGCCACCCGGTCGAACCCGTGCTCCCGCGCGACGTCTTCGGCCTTCTTCGCGTAGGAGTAGCCGCCCGCACCGGTGTAGCACGCTCTAACCAAGCGCCGCATTGATGACATCGACAGCCGTGTCGATCTCCTCGTCTGTGATCACGAGCGGCGGGATCAGCCGGAGGTTCCCGTCGGCGGCACAGTTGACGAGCACGCCGTTCTCGGCGCAGGCCTGCTGCACCTCGGGGCACCGGTCGCCGACCGACATGCCGATGATCAGGCCGCGCCCGCGGGGGTTGTGGCGTGAGAGACCCTTCATGAACCGTTCGCCCTTCCGGACGACGTCGGGGAGGACTCCTTCGATGACGCCGATCGTCGCAAGCGCCGCAGCGCAGGCGAGCGGGCCGCCGGCAAACGTGCTCCCGTGCTCGCTCCTCTTGAACTCGAGCCCCTCGCGGGCGATGAGCGCACCGATCGGAAACCCGCTCGCGAGCCCCTTTGCGGTCGTGACGATGTCGGGGGTTACGCCGGAGTACTGGAAGGCGAACCACTTGCCCGTCCGCCCCATCCCGGTCTGCACCTCGTCGACGATCATCAGCGCGCCGGTATCGTCGCAGATCTCCCGGATGCCCTTGAGGAAGTCGTCAGGCGGCATCAGGACGCCCGCCTCGCCCTGGATCGGTTCGAGGAAGACCCCGGCGGTATCCTTATCGACGGCACCCGCGAGGGCGTCGAGGTCGCCGTAATCGACGAACGTGCAGGGGATCGAGAGCGGCTCGAACGGCTCCCTGATGGCGGGTTTGTGGGTGACCGCAAGCGACCCGCAGGTCCGGCCGTGGAACCCGTGGGTGAACGCGACGAACTTCTTCCTCCCTGTCCGGACGCGGGCGAGTTTGATCGCACCGTCGCTCGCCTCTGCGCCGGAGTTCGAGAAGAACACCTTTGAAAGGCCCGATATCCCGACGAGTTTCTCCGCGAGTTCTGCCTGGTTCGGGACGTAGTAGAGGTTCGAACAGTGGATCAGCTCATGAGCCTGATCGCAGATCGCCTTGACGACCGCCGGGTGGCAGTGGCCGGTGCTCGCAACCGCGATACCTGCCACGCAGTCGATATACTCGTGTCCCTGGTCGTCCCAGACGCGCGATCCCGCACCGCGGACGATCTTCATCGTCCGGGAGAACGCGGGCATGTAGTAGCGCGCATCAAGCGCGCGCGAATCTTCTGCCATAATATCACTCATACTCGATTGTTGCAGGGGGTTTGGGGGTGACATCGTAGACCACCCGGGCGACGCCGGGGATCTCGGTGATCCGGGCTGCCATCCGCGAGAGCGCCTCGTAGGGGAGGTGCAGTGGGTCGGCGGTCATGCCGTCGCGGGACTGGACGGCACGGACTGCGACGATCCAGCCGTGAAGCCGGGCGTTGCCCTTCATGCCGGTCCCAAGCCCGAGGAGGGCCGCAAAACACTGCCAGGGGTGAAACTCCTCCACCAGACACTCCTCGACGATGGCGTTCGCCTCCCGGACGACCACAATCTTCTCCCGCGTCACCTCGCCGAGCACCCGGACAGCGAGTCCCGGGCCCGGGAAGGGCATCCGGTACTGGATCTCCGCCGGGAGACCGAGGCCGCCGGCGACCTCACGGACCTCGTCCTTGTAGAGGTCGGCGATCGGCTCGATGAGACCAGAAAACTCGATGTCGAGGGGCATCCCGCCGACGTTGTGGTGGCTCTTGATGCCCCCCTCGCTCTCGACGCGATCGGGATAGATCGTCCCTTGCAAAAGGAGCGTCGCCCCGGTCCGCTTCGCCTCACGCTCGAATATCCGGACGAACTTCGCACCGATGGCTTTTCGCTTCTCCTCAGGATCGGTGATGCCCGCAAGGGCCTCGAAGTACTCGTCCGCGGCATCCACGACGCGGAGGTCGGCGTCGGCGAAGAGCGACCGGATCTGTTCGGTCTCTCCTTTCCGCATGAGGCCGGTATCCACGTATATCGGAATAAGGCGATCACCTATCGCACGGGTCGCGAGCGCCGCACAGACCGACGAGTCAACGCCGCCTGAGAGCGCCATCACGACCTTCTCTGCACCCGCGGCATCGCGTATCTCCCGGACCGCCGTCTCGATGAACTTCTCGACGTCTACCATGTTTCACCTCTCCCCGGGTGAGGATTTATTCTTCTTGCATGCCGCTACAAAACCGAGATAGGGCGGGGAGGGGTTTGTGGGGCTCGACCTGAACTCAGGGTGGAACTGCGTCGCGAGGTAGAAGGGATGCTCCGGGATCTCGCAGACCTCCATCCGCGGCCCGCAGGCGCCCGAGAAGACGAGCCCGGCAGCCTCGAGGTCGGCGATGAACGCGGGGTTCACCTCGTAGCGGTGGCGGTGGCGCTCCACGATCGTGGTTCTGCCGTAAAGGCCGGCCACCATCGTTCCCTCCTTTAAGGTGATGTCGCAGTTCCCGAGGCGCATCGTCCCCCCGAGGTCGTTGACGCCCTCCTGCTCGGGGAGGATGGCGATGACGTGCGTCCCCTCACCCATCTCCTCGCTCGTGGCATCGGGGATGCCGAGGACGTGGCGCGCATACTCGATCACCGAGAGCTGGAACCCGAGACAGAGGCCGAGGTAGGGCCTTTTGTTCTCGCGGGCGTAGCGGATTGCCCGGATCTTCTCCTCAACACCCCGTTTCCCGAACCCACCGGGAATGAGGATACCGTCGACATCGGCGAGATCGTGATCGCTGAACGCCTCCGCATCCAGCCAGCGTATCTTCACCTCGGTGGAGAGCGCTCTCCCGGCATGCTTGAGCGACTCCTTGATGGACATGTAGACATCCTCGATCCCGTACTTGCTGATGACGGCGACCGTCACCCGGTTCGTATACTCCTGCGAGACGAGGCGGTACCACGCGAGATCCGGTTCCCGGTTCTCGAGGGAGAGGTAGTTGCAGACGACATCCGCGACCCCTTCCTTCTCCAGCTCCATCGGGATCTGGTAGATGTCCGCTGCATCCTTTGCGGAGACGACGGCCTTTGCCGGGACGTCGGTGAAGGCGGATATCTTCTTCTTCGCCTCAGGCCCGAGCACGTCGCTGCTCCTCGCGACGATGATGTCGGGCTGAAGGCCGAGCTCCCTGAGCGCCTTGACCGAGTGCTGCGTGGGTTTGGTCTTGAAGTCCCCCATCGTATCCATCGGAACCAGGGTGACGTGGACCAGGATCATATCTTCCGGCGCAAGTTCGCCGTGCATCTGCCGCACGGCCTCGAGGAACGGCATGCTCTCGATATCGCCGACCGTGCCGCCGACCTCCACCAGGCAGATATCGGCGACCTTGCCGCCGTTGACCGCTTCTTCCGCCGCGCAGTGGATGCAGTGCTTGATCTCGTCGGTGATGTGGGGGATGATCTGGACGGTCGCGCCGAGGAAGTCCCCGCGCCGCTCTTTCTCGATGACGTTCCGGTAGACCTTGCCCGTCGTGATGTTATGGATTGATGTTAAGTTGATGTCTAAGAACCGCTCGTAGTTGCCGAGGTCGAGATCGACCTCCCCCCCATCGGAGAGGACGAAGACTTCGCCGTGCTGGGCAGGGTTCATGGTTCCGGCATCGATGTTCAGGTACGGGTCGATCTTCACCGCCGTTACCAGGTAGCCGCGATTTTTCAGGAGGCGGCCGATGGATGCGGTGGTGATCCCTTTCCCGAGCCCGCTCATGACGCCGCCGGTTACAACGATATACTTCAAACTCTCGTTCCCCTCCGGTTGTGCCGGATACTCTATCGTATGTATGTGATCCCGGATATTGAGAATGTATGGTTCTGGAAGTTCCGGGGGATTTCTCCGCCCCGGCGCTACCCCGCGATGACTGCAAACGATGCCGATGTCCGGGAGAGAATCGCACCGTCCGCGGCACTCCTGACCTCGCCATCGGCAAACGCCACCCGGCGGCCTTTCCTGACGACACGCCCGGTGGCGACGACCGTCCCCGTGCTGACGCCCTTGATGAAACTGGTGTGCTCGTCGATCGTGGCGATCCGCTCGTTCTCAGAAAGAAGCGTGTAGAGCGCGAGCGCAATCGCTTCGTCGGCGAGCGCCACGTAGATGCCGCCCTGGAGCCACCCGGCGCCGTTGAGCATATCCGGCCGAACCTCCATCGTGAGGGTTGCGCACCCGTCGCCGTATTCGCCCGGTTCTATCCCCATCAGTCTGAAGAAGGGGTTTGCGTCCCTTCCTATCCGTTTTATCTCGTCAAGGTAACCCATGCAGCGACACCCAACCATCTGGATGGTTAGGGGGCTATCGCGATAAGCATTATGAGTATCGGCGCCCGATGCAAGATCCGACTCATTCCATCACCGATTCTTCTCCGGCGCCCGCACCGTCCCGGGGGTTGGATCTCGCACCCTCCGCGATAACATGAGGGGCAGTACCGGCAGCCCAACCCGGGAGAGGAGACACCTTTATTAGCCTGCATCAGCACGTCAGAAGTATGACCCCGGCACGTGGATACAACCCGGAGGCACCGGAAGCGCCGATGCAGGAGAGATCTCCTCCAAACCGGCTGATCCATGAACAGAGCCCGTACCTCCTCCAGCACGCCCATAACCCCGTTGACTGGCACCCCTGGGGGGAGGAAGCCTTCCTCCGGGCGCAAGAAGAAGAAAAACCGATATTCCTCTCCATCGGCTACTCGGCCTGCCACTGGTGCCATGTCATGGAGGAAGAGTCGTTTGCCGACCCCCAGGTCGCGAAACTCTTGAACGATGTCTTCGTCTGTGTCAAGGTGGATCGCGAGGAGCGGCCGGACATCGACCAGGTCTACATGGCAGCCGCCCATGCGCTGACCGGGGGAGGAGGCTGGCCGCTCACCATATTCATGACCGCTGATAAAAAACCCTTCTTTGCGGCGAGTTACATACCAAAGGAGAGCCGTTACGGGATGACCGGCCTCCTCGACCTCATCCCCAGGATCAGCAAGATCTGGCGGACACGGCGAGAGGAACTCGAGGGGGCCGGCGGCCAGGTGCTGCAGGTGCTCCAGAGCGCAGCGAAAACTCCGCGGGAGGAGGGCGAGCTGACGGAAGCCGTCCTCGATGAGGCGTATGACACGTACTTCCGGATCTTTGATGGGGAGAATGGGGGGTTTGGGGATGCACCCCGGTTCCCGACCCCGCACAACCTCATATTCCTGCTCCGGTACGGGAACCGGACGGGGAAGGAGCCGGCATACACGATGGTCGAGAAGACGCTCCATGCCATGCGCCGGGGCGGGATCTTCGACCAGATCGGGTGGGGGTTCCACCGGTACTCGACGGACGCGGAGTGGTTCGTCCCGCACTTTGAGAAGATGCTCTACGACCAGGCGCTCCTCGTCATGGCGTATACGGAGGCCTACCTTGCGACGGGGAGGGAAGAGTTTGCCCGAACCGCCCGCGAGACGATCGCCTACGTCCTGCGGGAGATGGCCGATCCGGAGGGAGGGTTCTACTCGGCAGTGGACGCCGACAGCGAGGGGGAGGAGGGGAAGTTCTACCTCTGGACGAAGGATGAGATCCTTGAGGTCCTCGGTGATGAGGATGGCGAGCGGTTCTCCCGGATATTCAACGTCATGGAGCCGGGAAACTACCGGGAACAGCCTGATGGGAGAAAGACAGGAAAGAACATCCTCCGCCTGCGCCGGCCACTCGCGTCCCGGGCGCATGAGTTCGCAACCTCAGAGGACGATCTCCTCTGGTTCGTGGAGGAGGGGCGGCAGAAACTCCTTGCAGCGCGGCAGAAACGTGTTCGCCCGGCAATGGACGACAAGATCCTCACCGACTGGAATGCCCTCATGATCGCCGCTCTCGCAAAGGCTGCCCGGGCCTTTGACGACCCGGGTTACCTTGCGGCGGCGGAGAAGGCGGCCGGGTTCATCCTCACCCGTCTCCGGGGGCAGGATGGGCGGCTCCTCCACCGCTACCGGAACGGGGAGGCCGGGCTTACGGCGACCCTCGACGATTACGCGTTCATGATCTGGGCGCTCGTCGAGGTCTACAGCGCATCGTTCTCCCCGGGCTACCTCCGGACCGCCGTCGATCTCTCGCACGATCTCATCGCCCACTACCAGGACGACAGACGGGGAGGGTTCTTCTTCGTGCCTGACGATACGGATCTTCCCCTCCGCCAGAAACCGATCTACGACGGGGCGATCCCCTCCGGAAACAGCGTCGCCATGTACGCCCTCTTCGTCCTCGGGCGGATGACAGCAAACCTCGAACTCGAGGAGACGGCAAACCGCATACGAACCGCTTTCGCAGAAACCGTCAGCGAAACTCCGGCCGCCTGCTCTCACTTTCTCACCGGCCTCGAGTTCATGCTGGGGCCGAGCTTCGAGGTGATCATATCCGGCGTTCCGGGGGCGGAAGACACGAAAGCGATGATCGGCGCCATCCGGTCGCACTATGCGCCTGAGGCCGTCGTCATCTTCCGCCCATCCGACGAGGAGGAGCCGGAGATCACGAGGATCGCCGGGTTTACCCGCGACATCGTGACGATCGGGGGGAAAGCGACGGCCTATGTCTGCACGAACTATGCCTGCGATATACCAACGACCGACCCCGACGAGATGGTGCGGCTCGTGAGATCGACGGGACGGTCTCCGGAACCGATCGCCTGATGGGGGCGGTATACCACGATCGAGGAACTCGTGAACCACGGCTACCGGCGCTCGCCGGTCGCGGCCTCGCTCGAGGGGAGGGTGCCGGTCAGGGTCTGCATCGGGAGAGAGGAGGGGATGCCCGGGC
>JAAZGM010000171.1 GCA_012511245.1 Methanomicrobiales archaeon
TCATCGTGCACTTCCGGGGATCGCAGGTGTCGTCCCGGTAGGCATAGAGCGGTATCATTGTCTTGTTATGGTACGCCGTCGAGGTACTATCAATGTACGTGCTCATCGCTCCTTGCGTAGAAAACCCCGCGTATCGCGCACGAGGGATAACGACCGATGAGGACATCCGCTCTTTTTGCCGGGCGGCCCGGCGGTGCCGACGCTTCTCGATCGATATGGTCCCGCTCCCCTGCCCTGAGACGCTCTACCTCGGTGCCGGCCGTCCGCCGGGCTCGTTCCTCGACAACCTCGCGACCGATGAGTTTGCCGCCCTCCTCGACCGGCTCGAAGCAGAGGTTCGTGCCGTGATACGGGAACGCGGCGAGCCGCCGCTCGCCATCATCGGGGTGGACTCCTCCCCGACGTGCGGGGTGAACACCACCTACCACTCCTCGGAAAAAGAGCCCGGACGCGGGGTGTTTCTCTCCCGGTTCCCTGATATCCCGGCGATCGACGTCAAAGAGTTCGCCCGCTACCGGGTCTACCTTGCGGCCCCGCTCTTCTCGGAGGCCGAACAGGCCTACAACCTCGCGCTCCACGACCTCCTCGAGGCGCACCTCTTCGACGTCTACCTCCCGCAGGAGGTGGGGGATACGAGCCATACCCGGTGCCGGGAGGAGCACCAGGCCATATTCGAGCAGCATGTCGCGGCACTCCGGAACGTCGATACCGTCGTCGCCGTCATCGACGGTGCGGATGCCGATTCGGGGACATCGTGGGAGATGGGGTATGCGTATGCCCTCAAAAAGAAGATCGTCGCGCTCCGCACCGATTTCCGGATAGCAGGGCACCATGAGCGGGTCAACCTGATGCTCGAGGAGTCCGCGGCCGTGGTCACGAAGAAAGAAGACCTGCCCCGGGCGCTCGGGTCACCGTTCCTGGCGTCAGGGTGATCCCGGCCGCCTCTTCACCATCGAGAGGACGTTTCTCTCCCCTTCGCGGGCGTAAGCCACGCTGTCCGTCACCGTCCGGATGAAGTGGACGCCGGGCCCCACCACCGGGCCTCAGGCGAGCCCGCCGACCATCGGCCCGAGGTCGCGGACGTTTGCCGTGGCGCCGAGGATGGTGATGCCGCTCTCGGTGCCGTAGATGGAGCGCGCTCCAGAGAGAGGGATGAGTCTCGCCTGACCCTTCCAGGTGAAGATCCCGTCGAGCACCTGCGTAAACGACGCCGTCCGCGTGTTCAGGTAGGCGACCACGATGATGACGCAGATCATCTGCAGGAGCACGAGGAACAGATCGCCGAAACCGGAGGACGCCATACCGGCCTACCCGTCAGGTCTCCGCTGCAAACCCGGCGAGTGCGTCCGCTCATCTGATGAAGTTCTTTGATCTGATGGAAGATAGGCGTTGCTTTCTGTTCCCGGGGATCTCCGGTGAAGAGAACAAAAAAAAGATATTATTGGGTGTGTGATAACCACGCGGTGTCCGCAGGGAGTTCCGGGACGGTTGTGCCACCCGTCCCGGTACCGCAGTTTGCCGTGCCGGTATGTGTGTTCTAGAGAGGTGTGCCTGTGAATGAACCGGGTGCCCGGTGCATTGTGACGTTGGTGCAATCTGTGTGGTGAATGTTGTGTTCACCGTTCCCAGCCGAGTCTGTGCCGGTCCGGGCCACTGTGCCAGTGTGGTCCAGTCTGTCGGAGAGATTCCCCGTCTCTCGACTCTGGGGATCATGAGTTGATCTGAATAATATATAATATTTTCGTCTATTGCCTTGCATCATGGTGTGGCGATGTGTGTGGCGATATGGCGTGCATCACTGCAAAACCCTATATCTCCCGGCGCGAAATAATGGTTATACATGGATCCCGCTACCGATGCCCTCTCTCTTCTGCTCCGGGCTTTGAAAGAGCACCCGCGTGGCCTGTCGGTCTCCGATCTTGCTGCAATCGTTGGGATCAACCGGAACACCGTCTCCCGGCATCTCGATATCCTCCTGGTATCGGGCCAGGTGGAGATGGAGACCTACGGGAAGGCCAAGGTCTTTTACCTCTCGCAGAGGGTCCCCATCGCCGCCATGCTCAACTTCTCCTCGGACCTCATGCTGGTGCTCGACCGGGATCGCCGGATTGTCCAGGCAAACGATGCGGTCTGTTCGTTCGTAAGCCGGAAACGGGACGAGATCATCGGGAACTGCATCGAGGCGTCACCGCTTGCAGCGTTCGATCATCCGCTGATACGGAGCCGGATAACCGATTCCCTGGGCGGCCGCGAGATTACCGAGGAGCTCCGGTTCCTGCGCCACGACGAGGAACTCTTCTTCCGGATCAAGTTTCTCCCCACCGTCTTCAATGACGGGGCGCCCGGTGTCACCATCATCCTTGAGGATATAACCGAGGGACGGCGTGCGGAAGAAGCCCTGCGCGAGAGCGAGCTCCTCTTTCGGAGCCTCGTCGAGAACATCAGCGATCTGATCCTGAACGTCGATGAGTCCTGCACGTTCACCTACGTCAGCCCCAAAAGCCAGGAGATCCTCGGCTATGCGCCTGAAGAGATGCTCCAGAAGACCCCGTGTGACTTCATGCCCCCGGAGAAGGCAGAGTCGGTAAGGGAAGGATTTGCTGAACTCTTCGCTGAACCAAATCCGCAGGCGCTCTTTGAATGGACGATGCTCCACCGAGACGGGAGTTCCGTCGTCCTCGAGGTGAGCGCAACACCGGTCTACGATCTGATCGGCGACTTCACCGGCTATCGGATGGTCTGCCGTGACGTCACCGAACGTGCACGTGCTGTGAAACGGGCGGCTCAATGGAAATCGTTCCTCTACTCGGTGGTCAACAACGTCCCGAGCATGGTCTTTGTCCGGGAGGTAGAGGGGAACACGTTTGTGTTCTCAAATAAGGCCGCTGAGACGTTTCTTGGTATGACCCAGGAGGAGATGACGGGGAAACAGGCCGCTGAGATCTTTCCGCAGGAGATGGCGGTCTTCTTTGCCGACGGCGACCGCGAACTCGTGGAGCGGGCGGCTGCCCTCGAAAAAGAGATCCGGACACCTGACGGGCGAACTCTCTCCATGAAGAAGATCCCGATCTTCAGTTCAAGGGGCATGCTCCGGTACATGCTCGGGATCGCCGAGGATGTCACCGATCGCGCCGCCGCAGAGGCTCTCCTGATCGCCGAACGCGACCGGGCGCAGGGGTGCCTGGAGGCGGCGGGCGTGATGATCGCGGTGATCGGGGCGGACGGCACCATCGATCTCGTCAACCGGAAGACGAGCGAGATCCTGGGGTATTCCGAGGGGGATCTTACAGGAAAGAACTGGTTTGATATGGTCGTTCCCGGGCGGCTGCGCGACCGGCATATGCAGAACTTCAGCCGTCTCGTGGCCTGCGGCATCGAACCTCCGTCGTTTGAGGAGAGCCCGGTCGTCACGCGGGACGGGCGGGAGCGGGTGATCCTCTGGCATAACGCCCTCCTGCGGGATGTGGACGGCAACGTTGTGGCGATGGTGAGCTCAGGCGAGGAGATCGCGGAGCACCCCGGCTGCCGGTGAAACGCAGGACTCTTCGCTCTTTCTCTATCCCTAATCCTCCTGCTTTCGGTGCAGTTTCAAGGGATACACCTTAAATACGCCGCAGGATGTATAGAATAATGGTGACAACGTTGGATATCATCACCCTTATCCTCATCGTCGTCGTGGTGCTGATCGTCATCGGCATCGTGGCGGCTGCGATCGGCATCTACAACCGGTTCTTCTCCCTCAAAAACTCCGCTGAAGCGACGGTCGGACAGGTGAAGGTCGCGATGAAGAAGCGGCTGGACATGATCGAGCAGCTCCTCGGTGCGGTGAAGAGCTACGCAGCCTTCGAGAAGGAGACCCTGACCGATGTGACCGCGATGCGGGCACGTATCGGGAGCGCCGGCCCGGGCGACCTTACTGAACTCGAACGCGAGTCCCGATCGGTTCTCGGGCGGCTGCTCGCCGTCGCGGAGAACTATCCCGACCTCAAGACCTCCCAGACGGTGAAGGACCTTATGGGTGCGGTGAAAGGGGTCGAGGATGAGATCGCCCGGCACCGCTACACCTACAACAACATCGCCCAGCAGTACAACACCATGACCGATACGATCCCCTCAAACCTGATCGCCGGCGTTATGGGTCTCAAGAAACTCGAGTACCTGGAGTTCGGCGACGAGATCGAACGGGTCCCGACGATAGCGTTCTGATAAATCATGCGGATAACTGAGCGGCAACAGATCTTCTTCCTCTTTGCCATCACCCTGGCCATCGGGGTGTTGGCGGCCATAGGAGCGAACGCGCTCCCTGCCCTCCTCAAGGAGGACCTGGAGGTTGAACATTACGATGCGGTCTTCTACAAGAACGGGACTCTCGTCGAGCGCTACACATACGATCTCCGCTCTGCAGACGATTACCGGATGCTCTTTCGCTACTGGGATGCGCCGCTCGTCTTCTCCCCGGTAGACCGGCCGCATATCGAGTTTACCGGGATGACCGCCCCGCCCGGAACCATCGGCTACGTCAAGGACGAATTGGGCGATGTGCAGATCGCCGCCGGGAGTGCGACCACTTCAGACGTCAGGACGATCCGGAGCCTTGCGTTCGACAGCGAAGCCGGCCTCTTCAACCCGGACTACTTTGCCCCGGGCACCTATACGGTGGAATACCGCTACATCGCCCGGCCGCCGATCGAGTACGACGGGGAGTGGGCGCACCTGAACCTGAAGCTCGTGGATGAGCATATCCCCTTCCGCAGCCTCCGGGTTACGCTGCCGTTTGCAGGGGAGATCGAGGATGTCTACACGCATCCTCCCTCCCTTGCGATCGAGCGGACGGCGGAGTCCGTCATCATAACGGGTGCCGCTCCACAGGACGATGCGCTGAACGTCGAGATGATCCTCGATCTCGCGTTCATGGACGGGATCGAGGGGTTCCCTGAATATGTCCCGGACGTGCGCGAGCAGGCGGCCGACGCCAACCGCTGGCCATCCCTCCTCTATGCGGCGGCAATCATCCTCCACGCTCTTGCGATCGCCCTTGTCATCGCTATGCCGTTCATCCTCCTCGGCCTCTATCACCGCTACGGCAGGGAGAAGGAGTTCACCGTCCCGGAGTACCTGAGTTTCACGCCGAACACCGCGCTCAAGCCCTGGCAGGTGAACCTCCTCTTCAAGGGGGATGCTCTCGATTTCGACGAAAACGGGTTCTACGCGACCCTCCTCGATCTCCATCGGCAGGAGAAGATCGTCGTTGTCGAGAAACCGGATGGTAAAGGTGTCACGGTCCGTATCATCTCAGGGGAGTCGGGCGATCCCTACGAGCAGCGGGTGCTCAACTTCCTCAGTAACATCGCCGAGGAGAACGTTGTGGATACCGCGGAACTCGAGGCGCTCGCCCGGACCGCCCGGCGGAGCCCCGGCTACCAGCACCGGATCGAGCAGTACCAGCAATCCCTTTCCGCTCTCTCCCGGGACGTGGATACGTCGCTTGCCTACCAGTATATCAAGGACGGGAGAGGGCTCATCCTCCCGCTCATCTTCCTCGGCGCCATCCCGTGCGGTCTTGCAATCCTCACGCTCATCTTCGTGCCGGGCGCAGCCTATCTCCTCATACCGGCAGGCGTCCTCTCCTTCATCGTCGCGGTCCAGGTGGGGATCGCGGCTCTCTTCCCCTCGACGCTCTTCGGGTTCTGGAAGGACGACCACTACAAGGAGAAACTCGAGTGGGATGCATTCACCTACTTCCTCTCGGATCTCGCGTTGATCCGGCAGTACTCCCCTGCCGATATCTCGATCTGGGGCGAGTGGCTCGTCTACGGGACGGCGCTTGGTCTTGGTGATAAGGTTGAGAAAGCGATGAAGAACCTGCACATCAACCTCCCCGATGCCGGGGTTCCGCTCTACTCGAGCATGCCGGTGATCTTTGTCCCGATCGTCCACTTCTCCCCGCCGTCCTCGGGCGACGGCGGTGGTGGATTCGGTGGCGGCGGGTCGTTCGGCGGCGGTGGCGGTTTTGGGGGCGGCGGCGTCGGAGGACGCTGACACCTTTTTTGATCCTCCCCCTGTATACGCCCCTTCTGGCGAATAAGTCCGAATTTATTCGTAGTTAAGGAAACCTACTTACCCTGTCCGGCGTAATGTACCCCTGTTGATGCCTATGACAGGATCCCATTCTAACTACATCTTCATCCTCCTCGCTCTCGTCGCGGCGATCATCGCATGCGGGTGCACGGCTGCCGGGGAAGAGGATGAATCGGCCGATCACATCACAGGGAACGGCACGGTCACCTACATCGACCTTGAGGGCGGGTTCTACGGTATCGTCGCCGACGACGGTGAGCACTACCTCCCGCTCGATCTTGATGAGCGCTACCAGGTCGACGGGATGCGGATCACATTCGCCGGTAAGGTCGTCCGCGACACCGTGACGATCCAGCAGTGGGGCACCCCGGTCGAGATCGTCGCCGTTCCGTGGGCGTGTTCCTCGTGCGATGGGGGGAACGTCGGCATCGCGAACCCGGCTGCGGCCTGGTGCATCGAACAGGGCCATGCCTACGAGATCCGGAAGAACCCCGACGGCAGCGAGTACGGTGTCTGTATCCTTGCAAACGGAACCGCGATCGACGAGTGGGACTACTACCGGCAGACCCACTGATCCCTTTTTTGCATAACGCGAACGTTCCGTCTACCTTTTTCCCCTCCTGCATCGAAGAACAATCATGGACGTAACGATCAGTGAACGGGAAGAAACGGTGATCGTCCCCGTGACGGCTGCTGCAGAGGCGCTGATCCGGACTCTATGCGACGGTTCGACCGCCGATCGGATGGCGGCTGCGGGGGCGCTTGCGGCTCTCGGTCAGGCGGCCCTTCCGCCGCTTCTCTCTCTGCTCGATGATCCCGATCCCCGCCTCCGTATGTGGGCGGCCTACACCCTCGGGATGATCGGGGATGCCGGAGCGGTCCCGGCTCTGGTGCAGGCGCTCAAGGATGCCGATCCGGCTGTTGTAAAATGGGCGGCTGCCGCCCTCTGCCGTATCCGGGACGGCGGTTGCGGCTGCCGGTTCTGTTGATCCTCTACCGCCGCCTGCCGGCGAGCGCGAGGGCGAACCCGGCCGCAGCTACGGTCAGTGCAGCCGGGAGCGGTGCTGCGGTCGGTGTGGGTGTTGCCGGTTCCGCCGTCGCGGTCGGCGTCGGCGTCATTGTCGGCCTGGCCGTCGACGGTCTTGGCGTCGGTGTGGACGTCAGTGTGGGTGTTGATGTCGGCGCTGTGGTCGTATCCACCCCGACGCGGTCTGCCACCGTGAACGTCACCGGCTCGGAAGCAGGAGCATAGGCGTCGAACCCGGACGGTGCCCTCCATTCGGCGCGGACGGAGTACTCCCCCGGTCTGCCGAGATCACCGAGCCGGACGGAGCCCGGCCTGCCGGGGTCATCGGTGTAGAACCGGGTCGAGCTGACGTTCAGCCCGGCGAGGTTGACCCTGCCGAGGGTGGTGGTCTCGGCACCGCCCGGCGTGGTGAGCACGATATCGATCGTCGCCGGGTAGACCCCGCCCACCCGGTAGGATGCCCCGACGTCAGGAGCGGATATCCTGAAGGCTACCCGGGTGTTATCGGAGACCGAGAGCCCTTCCAGAGGCTCGTTGTGGTTGGGGTTTGCGAGCACCACATCGAGGGAGAGCTCTGGTTTGCGGATCATGACCTGTGCCGTCGCTCCATCGGTGGGGTTGAAGGCGTGGTAAGTCCCGTAATCCCCCTTCACGAAGAAGTCCTGCACCTCAAAGTCGGTGTCGTCGGCGACCAGGATGCTCCTTTCGACCCCCCGGTCGGGGTTGTCATTCTGATACTTCCGCAGTTCTGTGATACGGTTGTTTGTGACCGCATCACGGAGTTGTGAGAGGTCAAGCCCCTCCTCGTAGACAAAGATCGTGTCGTAGGGCTGGATGTCGCTGATCGTCGGGCCGCGAGCCCCGGCCTGCCCTGCAGTGAGGGCAAGGAGACAGACGGCGAGGAGGACCGCAAAACCCCTGGTGCGGATCCGGTCTGGCTTCATGATATTCCGTGCGCCGATTTCACTGATATAGGTTGGTGTGATGACGCGCTAACCCTCTCCTTTCCAGAGTCTGCTCCGGCTGCAGCACACCTGCCGGCCATGGCCATAAAACGATGAAATGGCTGTTATCCCATCGTAAATCCTATAAATCTCGTCGCAATCAGATTCCTCACGCTTAAATATTCCATACCCCCATTTCTGATGATGAGAAAGGTCGCCTTTATCGTAGCATCGCTGTTTGTTTTCTTCGCGATCCTGGCGATACCTATCGATCCCGGCCTCATTGCGCCCGAGGCGAAGGCTGTTGCGGCCGTCACCATCCTCATGATCCTCTTCTGGGTCACGGGCGTCATCCCCCTTGAGGCGACCGCCCTGCTCCCGCTGGTCCTCTTCCCGGCGCTCGGCATCCTCTCCCCGGTAAAAGTGGCGGAATCATACGGCAACGAGGTGATCTTCCTCTTCCTTGGTGGATTCATCATCGCGATGTCGATGCAGCGGTGGGGGCTGCACCGGCGCATCGCGCTGCACATCATACGCCTCGTGGGAACGAGCCCGAAGCGCCTGGTGCTCGGGTTCATGGTCGCCACCGGGTTCCTCTCGATGTGGATCTCAAACACCGCGACCGCGATGATGATGATCCCGATCGCGGTCGCGATCATCCTGACCCTCATCCCGGAGACGAACCGGGCGCTCGATAACCTGAATGAAGAGCAGCAGGACCTTGCAAAATGCCTGGTCATATCCATCCCCTACGCAGCAAGCATCGGGGGTATCGCCACGATCATCGGCACGCCCCCGAACGGGATCTTCATCGCCCAGCTCGCGACGATCTTTCCCGACGCGCCAACCATCGATTTCTTCACCTGGATGAAGTTCGGCGTCCCGTTCGCTGCCATATTCCTTTTCCTCGCCTGGCTCTGGCTTACCCTGGTTCCTTACCGCCGGATGTCGACAGCCCTCCCATGCGCAGGGGGGATCATCCACCAGGAGCTGAAGAAGATGGGGCCGATATCGCGGGGAGAGCAGTGGACTCTTTTCGTCTTTGCGCTGACCGCTTCTTTCTGGATATTCGCGCAGACGAAGGTTATCGGCGGTGTCACCATCCCGGGCCTCGATATGCTTTTTCCGGGGATCAAGGACTCAACCATCGCGATCTTCGGGGCACTCCTCCTCTTCATCCTCCCGGTCGATCATAAGGAGGGTATCTTCACGATGGACTGGGAGTGGGCGGTGAAGATCCCCTGGGGCATCCTCCTCCTCTTCGGCGGCGGCATCGCCCTCTCGAACGGTTTCATCCAGAGCGGGCTTGCCGCAAGCATCGCTGAGTCCCTCACCCTCATCCACGGACTCCCGTTCTTCGTCCTGATCCTGGTCGTGGCGCTCGGGGTCTCGTTTGCAACCGAGATCACTTCGAACACCGCCATAGCTGCTGTCTTGATGCCGATCATGGCGGCCACGGCCATCAGTCTGGGCGTCAACCCGATCGTCCTGATGATGACCGCTGCGGTCTGCGCATCGATGGCGTTCATGCTCCCGGTCGCCACCCCGCCGAACGCCGTTGCCTACGGAAGCGGCTACATCGATGCGAGAGACCTTCTTCGCTCCGGCTGGGCGCTCAACCTCATCGGGATTGCGGTCTGGGTGGCCTGCCTCTATACGATCGTCCTCTGGGCGCTCGGGGTACCCCTGGAAATTCCCTCCTGGGCACTCTGATCTCCCTTACTTTTTTCGCAGAAGGTAACCGATCAGCCCCGCTGCAAGGGCTGTCATCGGGAGGGCTGTTCCTGTCGTGGTCGGCGTGGGGCTCGCCGGCGGCGTGGTTTCGGCCGGGGTTGCCGTCACCGTCGGGGTGGTCGTCGCCACCTCGAGAACGCTGAACGTGGTGCTTGCGGTGGTGCCGCCCTCGATCCATTCCATGGCAACGCTGTACTCACCGGGCTCGAACCCGGTTGTATCGACCACAAACGACCAGGTGTTTGCACCCTCTTCTCCCCTCTCGACGACGGCTACCCCCGAGACTCCCCCGGGACCGGCGGGCGTGGACTTGTTCGTCGGCCCGAACCCGACCGGTGTCACCGTAACAAGCAGGTGGTTACCCGGGGCGAGGTTCGTCGTCCCCCCGATGGTGACCGTCTCCCCAACGGCGACGGTTCCGATCTCGCCAACGCCCATCTCCTGCGCGGCGACGCCGCAGATGCATGCCGCGAGCACGAGCGCGACTGCGAACCCCGCAAGTCTTTCGGTCTTCATATCCTCATCCTCTCTTCCTGCACGGCGGGATAAGAAGGTACCCCGGCCCGGAAAAAGCCCGCCTGGTTTTTCTCCCCGGTAGTGCAACGCAGGTCTACTATCCCCCGGTTCCGTTCTCTCCCCGGCCTCTGCATCGCCGCCTCGATCCTCCTGGGCCGCTGCTGTTCGCGTGATGGATTAGAGTCTCGTTAATGTGGATTAATCTCTTTTGGGGGTTGCAATATACGCCTTTCTTCCCAAAAAAAGGCGATATCATCAAGAAACGGATCCAAGGTGTCATATATGGAGCAGGGTGATTACCCTGTATGCCGCGCGTGCAGATCAACGACGGAGACCTCCCTGCCGGAACAGGTGTGGAGGGGGGACGGAAGAAGAGGCGGCCCGAGGAGGCCCCGGCCCCCACCCGCCGCGAGCCCGAGCGGGAGACTGTAGAGAGAGAAGAGAGTCGCAAGAAGCCCCGGCGGCGAGGGGGACCCCTCTTCGGGGACGGCGATGACGCCGATATCTTTTACACGAAGGCGAAGTGAATCATCCGGATACCTGGATATCAGCCGCGGAGGTCACAACGACCTCCCGCTTCCCTCGATAGGTCTGGGTGACTCCGTATATCGTCACGTTCTCATCCTTCTGGAGCTCAAGCCCGACGGCCACGTCCTCTGGCAGGAAGACCATGGTGCTGTTGACGGTGAGGATGAGGTGCCCGCCGGTCGAGGTCTTCTGGATTCCCTCGATTTTCCCTTCGAGGAGGACCAGCGCTCCATCCGGAACCTCCGGCGTGTATGGCTCCGCAACCATCTGCCGGCCGACGGCGCCAAAGAGCATATGTGCTGCAAGCACGATCCCGACGACGCATGCGAGCATGACAAACGCGGCCTTCTCCTCTCGCTCCAGCATGGATATCATATCGGTGCGCGGGGTTATAACATCCGTCAGTTTGATATGTTAACAGCGTTAACTGATCTACATGGATGATGTGAACCTTCCCCCTTCCTCCAGGAAGATCCTCCTCTTGCTCGAGGATGGGGGCGCCCTGACCCACAAGGAGCTCGTCCGCCTCAGCAGCCTTGCCCCTCGCACCGTCCGGTATGCTTTAAAGCGCCTCAAAGACAACGATATGATCGTGGAGAAGTTCAACTTCAGGGATGCACGCCAGATCCTCTATGAGTACAAAGACTCCCAGATGGTGTCCGCACAATGACCGAACCTATCACCTGTGACATCATGCGGTGCGATACCCTTGTCCGGAGACTGCTCCCGCAGATGCGCGCCGAGATGGTCTATCGTCTGGTGAACGAGCGCGGGATCAGTCAGAGCGAGGCCTCAAAGCGCCTCGGGATCAGCCGGGCCGCGATATCCCAGTACATGAGCCGGAAACGCGGGTTTAACCGGGAAGATCTCCCCGACAACCTCGAATCGGTCATTGAGAGGTGGGTATCCGCCGTCGCCTCGGGCGAAGGGGCGATCACCATCTGCGACGTCTGCCGCTCCGCCGATCTCGCCGGCAACCGGTGACGTATCAGGTGCGCCTCCGGCGATAGATGTAGAGTCCCGTCAGTGCGGCGAGTATGCATGCCGCCGCTGCTATTTTGAGCCGGTCGGTTCCCGGAGCACCGCTCCCTTTGCTCCCGTCCGAGGCGTTCCAGTCGTCCTCGAAGACGGCGGTGTAGTACGCGGCGATATCGGGGTGCTCGATGATCACGCCTGCCTCCCGGTTGAACGACGGTGAGTTGGCATTCCAGTTGATGCTGCTGACGAGCACCGCCCTTCCGTCGACGATGACGCCCTTGTTGTGGATCTTATCGAGGTTGTTTCCCTCAAGATCGGCGAGCCGCGCCTCGAGCGGCAGCCCTTCGGCCGCGGCGATCCGGTTGATGATCTCGACCATCTCGTCGTTGTCGGCATTCCCCTCGACGTTGAACCAGGCGGAGTCGAGAAGCACCCGCACCGCGACGCCCCGCCGGGAGGCGTCGATCGCGGCCGCGAGGTAGGGGTTCAGGTCATGGGTTGTCTCGTTCGTGATGTAGGCCTGTTCGATCGCGATGCTCTCCTCTGCACTCTCGATCAGCCCGAGGATGAGGATGCTCGTGTCCGGGGATATGATCGGGGTCACCCGCGCCCCCTCCGCACGGCAGGGAGCGAACTCGACCGCGTAGTCGGGCGCCCAGGGCGTGTAGAGTTCGGCCGCCGTCCCCTCGAGCGGGATGATGTCGCCGCCCGTCAGATCGAAGAGGTAGACCTCCCGGAAGTAGGCCGCAAGCCCCGGGTCTTCGAGGAGGACGCCCCACCCACGATTGCCCTGCCGTCCCGCCGCCGGATAACCGCCGGGCTTGAAGTTCTCGCTCCCGAGGAGGACCGCCCTGCCGTCGATGACGATGTACTTTGCATGGTCGTAGCGGTACTTCGCGTGAGCGGCACCGGTCGTTGCCATCGCAAAGATCGGTATGCCGCTCCGGTTGAGGGCGCCTGCGACCGCGCGTTCGACCGACGATATGCCGCCCACAGGCCCGCCCTCGAGGAGAACGGTCACGCTGACTCCACGTTCGCGGGCGCTGATGAGGTCGCCTGCCATCTTCTCGTCGGTGAACTCGTAGACGTTCACGAGGATCTCGCGCTCTGCCCCCGCAATGGCCGCCGCGTAGACTTCGTACGAGCAGTCCGGTGAGGCAAACGCGGTCACCCGGACGTTCTCGAACGTCCCGGGCTCAAACCGGGACTGGCCGATAAAGAGCGGGCGCGGGTCCCAGACACCGTCTTCGAGGTAGTGGATCTGCCCTTCCCGGGTGCAGACATCGTCAGGCCAGGCGACCTTCTGGATGAGGGTGGTTCCCCGGTAGAGGAAGAGTTCGTCCGCTTTGTTCGCCATCAGGAGGTTTCCGTTCGGGATCACGTCCGGCACGTCCGGTGTCCGTTCCTCGATCTCGAAGTCGGGGAGGTAGCCGTGCGACTGCGCGAACGCCGGCCCGCTTCTCGCGATCGTCAACCGCCCATCGATCCGCGTTCCCGGCGGGAACCGGTAGCCGCCCTCGCCGTCCGAGAGGACATATCCGTCGAGGACTCCTGTCCCCTCGATCACCAGGTACTCGTCGAGGTCGCCGGGAAGATAGGGGTCAGGGCAGAACTCAACGATCTGTACACCGCCGGTCGTGCCGGCAATGAGGCAGAGGAGCAGGATGACGGCGACGATCCGGCGCATACACAGGGTTATGTCATCACCGGTTTAATAGGAGAGCGATATGTATTCGCCCGCATCAGCGCTGGTCGTCAAGGTCGGGGGGAGCCTCTTCGATCGGGTCGATCCCCTGCTTGCTCTCTTCAGGGAGGCCGGGCGCCCGGTGCTGATCGTGCCCGGCGGTGGGAAGTTCGCCGATCTCGTCCGGCGGCTCGACGTCTCCGAGGACGCCGCCCACTGGATGGCGATCGCCGGCATGGAGCAGTTTTCGTGGTACATCGCCTCGCACGGCATCCCGGCGACCTCCGCCATCGCGCTCCCGGCGGAGGTGACCGTCCTCCTCCCCTACTGCGCCCTGCGGCAGGCCGATCCCCTCCCCCACTCCTGGGACGTCACCTCCGATACCATCGCCGCCTGGGTCGCCCACGAGCTCTCGGCCGATCTCCTCCTCCTCAAGTCGGTCGACGGCATCCACCACCGCCGCAGGTTCCTCGCACGTATCGAGGATCCCGGCCTCACCTCCGACGATGTCGATCCCGCGTTCATCCGGTTTCTCTTCGCTCACAACCTCCCTGCCCGGGTCGTGAACGGCAGGCACGACGATCGCGTCCGCGGTGCGCTCCGCGATGAGGCGGTTCTCGGGACTCTCGTTGATCCGAGATCTTAATTGCTGGGGGAACGAAGTACTAGAAAGACAATCGAGGAAACAACGATGACAGCGAGAGACCGATGTACCTCCTGCAACGCCACGCTGGCTGAGGAGGGATCCACGAGGTTCCCGTGCCCGGCATGCGCGCACCAGATCAACCGGTGCTACCGGTGCAGGGAGCAGAGCATAGGGTATACATGCCCGAAGTGCGGATTCCGGGGGCCATGAACGATGGGAAACGTAGCCATTATCCTGAAGATAATGCCTGAATCTCCAGAAATCGACCGTGAAGCGCTCAAGGCGGCGGTCAGAGCGGCCGTCCCGGTCGATGATATCCGGGAAGAACCGATCGGTTTCGGCCTCGTGGCGCTGAAAGTCGCCGTAGTCGTCCCCGACAGCGCCGGAGCTCCTGATGAGATCGAGGCAGCGCTCCAGAAGATAGAAGGCGTCGCAAGCGCCGAGATCGTCGAGTCCACTCTTGTATAGATAGGACTCTCGATACCACTTTTCCCGGTTAACGGGTTTCTTCAAGCCGTTCCATCACGTCGGCAGTGATCTTTCGGATCTTCTTGACCGACTCGCAGAACCCGGCGACTTCATCCTCCTCAAGGTTGAGCGGGATTGGGAATATGCCGTCGCGGTTGATGCGGGCGGGCGCCCCGATACAGACGTCGCCGATCCCGTGGATCTCGCTCCTGATGTAGCTCGATACCGTGAGGATGCGGTTCTCGTCTCCGAGGATCGTCCTTACGAGGGTCGCAATCGCCTCCCCCGGTCCATAGATGGTGGATCCTTTATCGCGGATGATCGCTTCGCCGCTTGTCCGGACCGACTCGATCATCTCCTGCATAGGCAGTCCTGAGAATGTGGGCAGGTTCGTGATCCGGATGCCGCCGATCGTCGTCGCCGACCAGAGCGGAACCATGCTCTCCCCGTGCTCGCCGATGATACGGGTATGCACCTCGCTGACGTGAACCCGGAAGTAATGGGCGATCAGGGATTTCAGGCGCATCGAGTCGAGATGTGTCCCGAGGCCGAAGATCTGCCGCGGTTCGAGCCCCGAGTACTTCAGGGCGACGGCGGTCATGACGTCGACGGGATTTGTGACGAGAAAGAGGATGGTATCAGGCGATGACCGGCCTATCGTCTCTGCGATATCGGCAACGATCTTTGCGTTCTCGAACGCCAGATCGTTCCTGTCCTGGCCCGGCCGGCGGGGAACCCCTGCTGTACATATGACGATGTCGGAATCCTTTGCATCGGCAAGACGGGTGCTGTAGGAGAGCCTGACGTGCGTGCCCCGCGCAGCAAAGGAGTCAGAAAGATCGCGGCAGCAGCCTGCAAGATAGTCTTCGCGCCCCGGTCTCCCGACGAGCAGCATCTCGCTGATGTGCGGAATCCCGGATACTGTATGGGCTGCAAACATGCCGACGTTCCCGGTAGCCCCAAGAATCGTTACTTTTGCCATGGAGATCGCCGTTGGGGACACGTCCTCGGTCGACCGTGCGCACAGGCGTTCACCACTGCATCCCTCCTCCACCCCGCAACCCCATGGGCGCCGAACGTCCACGGTAAGTCTGCTCCCTTCCGGGCCTGAACCGGTACCCGCGGCAAGAGGTCGCCGCCCCCTCCGGGACTTTGATCCCTCTCCGCCGACCTCACGGGACGAGGTTTCTCCGTCGGAATGCAATGGATCCTGCAGGCCGCTGCGGCCTTCCTCGGACTTCGCCCCCCGCTGACGGCGGTTTCGGGTGATAAGTGACGCCGAGCCACCCGGGCTAGTCCCCGTATATACTGGAATCTATGGGATAAAAATAGCTCCGCCCACCCGGGCACGCCATGCCCCGGTGATCTCCTCAACTTTCCCGGCATCGCCCTTCTCGAAGAGGTCGAGGGCGGCGAGATCGATCCCGGACGGGAGGAGATCCGGAAGCAGCCGCAGGTCGCCCTGGTAGACATCGATCTCCCGCGCTCCGGCGGCACTGGCGATCCTGACCGGGTCAAGCGCGATCGGCCTGCGGCGGAGGTCGTCGTACGACCGGTGGATCGCCACCTCGTCGATCCCGAGGGCTTCACGATTCACTTCGACGTTGCGGGCGGTCCAGTAGGCCGCGGCAAACCAGGCGTCGTTTGCTATCACACGGGGAACCCCCGCCCGGGCGGCGGCGACGGTGAGCGTCCCGGCGCCGGAGCAGGCGTCGACGAACGTCCGGGGGTGGTGTCGGGCGATCTCGCGCTCAAGGGAGACGATCTTCTCGTCGCGCTCATGCGGGAACTCGATGTGCAGGACGGACTGTTGTTTGTAGATAGCGATCGGCCCTGCCCGGGTCGGGAAGATGTCGGCCCGGACGTCGCACCCGGCAAGAAGGGTGTAGGTCTGCGGCGTTGCATCGGTATCCGTGATCCCCGGCGCCCCGGCACCCGTCCTGACGACCCCCCGGATCTCGGGGACCCCGGCGACCAGGCGGGCGGCGGCACGCTCCCCGACCGACCGGGAGAGGAGGACGAGCGATCTCGCCGGGAGGTAGGGGGCGGAGCGCATGGCAAACCCGGGGTGGACGAGCGGCGTCCCGGCCGCGGCGAGGGGTTCAGTCCCGGCGAGATCCCCTTCGGCGGCCATCACCCGGTATATATCGGCAAAGACCTCGTCGATGAACCGCTTTCCACAGGCAGGGCAGGGTTCGGCCGTATCGATATCGGGCGGCGGGCTTCGCTTATCGTAGACGAGCCCCATACAATCGGGACAGGGAGCAAATCGGCCGGGAAGTTCCGCGAGGAGTGTGCGGGCGTCCGTGACACAGTCGTGCCCGCAGACCGGACAGTGCATATCGATGCGTTGGAGTCCGTGGTATATAGGCGTTTCATGCCGGTGGATCTCCCTGGAAGTGACGATCGCCGCTTTTGCGCGGGGTTTCAGCGGCACGGGGATGCCGAGCACCAGGGATCAGAGGATGACACCGGCGATGAGGGTGCGGGTGAGCAGGGGGGTTCCCGGCCGGATAGGATCGCCTGCCGAACTCCGCAGGGATAAAAATCAGCCGGCCGCCGGCAGGGTGATCCGGACCACCCCTTCCCGCAACCAACCCCAGGCATCCCGGAGACGGTTTTCCGGGAAATAGCGCACGTCAACCTCACCGAATCCGACAAAAAGGCTCGGCAGGCGGTTCATCCACTCCCGCCACCGCTCTCCGCCGACGACGGCGATCCGGTCGACCCTCTCCAGCCCGGGCCACTCCCGGAAGGCATCCCAGCCCTCTCCCGGCCTCCAGCTACGGAATCCCTCGATCTTCAACAGAAGCCTGATACTCTGCCCCTCTTCCATTGCCCGTTCCAGTTCCGGGATCAGGATGGTGGCGTAATCACTCTCGCTTAACTTTCCGTCGAACCGGAAGCCAAGAACACTTCCTGAACTCTCCTTCATCCGGTCAAGCATGGGTGCCCCATCGGCTTCCAGAGAGAAAAAGGCTACGCCCCTCCTCCATGAAACAGGTACCGGCATTATCGACGTGCTGGCCACTTCCGTCCTTCTGAGGGGTGCTCTCCGGCGATCCTCGTCACCTGGCCCTCCTGAGTTCAAGGACGATGATCAGGATCCCTCCGATGATGGCGATGATCGCGATGATCGCCACCACGGCAAGAGCGGCGATGAACGGGTTTGCGATCAGGATGAGCCCGAAGATGATGCTCACGATACCGAATATCCCGGCCCCGAAGCCGGCGCCCGAGAACCCTCGCACCAGATGGACCGCACCCATGATCAGCCCGATCACACCGACGATGATGGCTAGGAACGTCGGGAGGAGAATAGCGCTGTAGAGCGGATAGGCCAGGACCAGGATGCCGCTGATGATGCCGAGGACGCCGACGAGCACCTTCCATCTCTGGTCACCTCTATCCGAATAAAGGCTTGCAAGGACAATTATCCCATCGATCATCCAGTATATGCCGAGAAGCATGGTGAGGAGGAAGAGGATCCCGACCGGGTATGTCAGGAATCACCATCGGGTGGGTCGCCGTCACGACCTTCCTTCTCTCTATAGCACTCGGTGTTGTGCACCTGCTCGCCTGATAAGCCCGGAAACCCCATCCAGCAGATGGATATACTCCTATGGCGAGATAGTATATTCGTGTCGGATATCGGCGGCGAGGAAGTGACGGAATGGCTTTTGAGATAGTGTTTGCCCTTATTCTGGTTCTCAACATCGTATTTGCCATCACCATCGTCTTCTTCGAGCGGAGGAACCCGACGGCGGCGATGGCCTGGCTGATGATCCTCTTCTTTCTGCCGCCGCTCGGTTTCGCCCTCTACCTGATCTTCGGGCAGAACTATACCCGGGAGAAGATGTTCGTCGTCAAAGGCGAGGAAGATCGACGGTTTCTGCAAGAGGTATTTCTCGCACAGTACCGTGAGTTCGCCGACTCCCGGTACCGGTTCTCCACTCCTGAGGCGAAGGAGTTCCGCGAGACGATCTTCCTCCTCCTCAAGAACAACCGGGCGTTCCTGACCGAGAAGAACCGGATCGATCTCTACACCCGCGGTGAGGATAAGTTCGGCGCACTCTTTGCCGCGATCCGGGAAGCCCGCCACCATATCCACCTTGAATACTTCATCATCAACAACGATGAACTGGGGCGGGCTGTCGTCCACGCCCTCGCGGAGAAGGCGCGAGAGGGTGTCGAGGTCCGCCTCCTCTTCGATGCTATGGGGACGCGTGCCGGGGGTGGGTCACGGAAGGCGTTCTCTGCTCTGACCGACGCCGGTGGGGAGATCGGGGTCTTCTTCCCCTCGATCTACCGGGTCAACTACCGCAACCACCGTAAGATCGCGGTCATCGATGGAACGACGGGGTTCATCGGCGGGTTCAACATCGGGGACGATTACCTGGGAAAAGGCCCTCTGGGCCACTGGCGTGACACGGCCTTCCGGATCACCGGCCAGGCCGTCCTGATGCTCCAGCTCAGGTTCTTCCTTGACTGGCACTACGTGACCGACAAATACCCGGGCCAGGAGTCCCGCTCCCGCTACTTCCCGGCTTCGGGTGATCACGGTACGACGCCGGTCCAGATCGTCTCCGGCGGCCCTGATACCCGGTGGAGCCCGGTGAAGGAGGGTTACATCAAGCTGATCAACTCCGCCCGGGAGTCGGTCTACATCCAGACGCCCTACTTCGTACCCGATGATAGTGTCACCGATGCTCTCCGCCTTGCAGCGCTCTCCGGGGTTGACGTCAGGGTCATGATCCCCTGCAAACCTGATCACCCGTTCGTCTACTGGGTGAGCCTCTCGTTCATCGGCGACCTCCTCGACGCCGGGGTGCGGGCCTACACCTATGATAACGGGTTTCTCCACGCAAAAACGATCGTTGTCGATGGGAAGGCGGGTTCGGTCGGGAGTGCGAACTGGGATATCCGGAGCTTCCGGCTGAACTTCGAGGCGAACGCGTTCTTCTACGACAGAACGGTCGGAGCCAGACTTATGCGGGCGTTCGAGGAGGATCTTGCCGTCTCGACTGAGATCACGCTGGAGCGCTATCAGGCGCGGTCGCGCTGGGTCAGGATGAAAGAGTCGGTCTCTCGCCTCTTCGCGCCGCTCGGGTGATACATTTCACCGGTTGAATCGGTCCTGGAAGAGCTTCCTGATCCCGGGGAGGCTCTGCTCCCAGCGGGCCTGGAGGATGGGGATGGCGTAGGGGAGATGATGGGGGAGGACCGCGGTCCCCATCACCGCCTTCTCGACGAGCGGCCGTTCCCGCCCGATGATGACGGTCTTTTTTGCCTGGATAGCGTCCAGGAACTCTTCGACGGTATCGGCCTCGGCGCAGGTGACAACCCCGCCGAGTTCGTAGAGGAGGTGGCCATCGGTCCCGCCGGTCCTCCCGAGATCGTGAGCGACGGCAAGCCTGGCCGCCTTCAGGTTATGGCTCCTGGCCATCCCGCCGCAGATCACCTCAAGAGCGTCCAGGCGGGAGAATACGTCTTCGCCGATACACCTGCCGGCGATACAGCGCTCGACTCCCCGGTTCAAGAAGGCGTAGCCGCAGGGGTGTGCCTCGACGGCGACGCAGGCGTACCCTTCCCGGCGGTCGAGGATCTCGTGGGTATCGAGGTGTATTGCGGTGTATGGGCCGGTCCTCCGTTTTTTCTCGACGTGGTTCCGGTAGAAATCCATGAGATCGGAGGTCGAGTAGAAGTAAAGCAGGATGTGCGGCCCGTCGCTTGCACTGACCTCGATCCCGGGGATGAGGGGAACCTGGATTCCCTGCCGCTCCGCCTCGACCACGCCGGCGACCTGGTTGTGATCGGTGATCGCAAGCCCGATCCCCCGCCGTGCCGCGAGTTTCAATGCATCGCGTACACGGGTGATGGAGTCGGAGTGCCGGGTATGGAAGTGGAGATCCGCCGGGAGCAGCCCGAGGCGCCGGATCTCTTCAGGCCGGGGTTTTTCGAATACGATGTCTTTATAGTACTGCATGGGGTGTCTGTCTGATCATCGGTGGATCCCCGGGGATGAAAAAGGGTTGCCTGTCCCTGGAAGGCGCAGGTGGGTGGGAGTATCTACACCCTCGGTTCGGCCGGTATCGGCTCCCGCAGCCAGTCGATAGCAGTCTCCAGGTGGTCTTCGGTGAAGTAGCGCACGTCGATACTCGTAAAGCCCACGAAGAGTCCCGGCAGGCGGTCCATCCACTCCTCCCACCTCTCCCCGCCGACGATCGCGATCTGGTCGACCTTCATGATCCCCGGCCAGCCTTTGAGTTTCTCCCAGTGGTCGTGTGGTTTCCAGCCGTGGAAGTCAACGATCTGGAAGAGTATCCGGAAGACCGGGTGGGAAGTTTGTGCCTCCCAGAGTGCCGGGATCAGTGTCCCGGTGTAGTCATCCACCGTCATCTCACCGTCGAATTTGAATCCAACGACGTTTCCCGTGCCGGTTGCCATCCGCTTGAGCATGGCGCCCCTTCTCCGGGGCGGATTAAAAAAAGGTTCCGGTCATCGCTCATCCGGACGCTCTTTTGGGACCACCAGTTTACTGGTTATCTCTTCCTTTGAGAACCGGGCAAGGTAGCGGTTTCCGCCAACCGCAACGATGATCGATCCGATGAGGACGAAGATCATATCGAGCATGGTGTCGTCAAGCCCGTGCTGGAGGTTCGTTCCGAGGAAGGTATCGAAGAGCCATTCGTAGATCTCCCAGAACCCCTCCATCGCCATCGCGCCGATGATGATGAACCCGATGATCATCCACCGCGAGAGGTTCAGCCTGCTATACCGGTCGAGGAGCAGGACAATGACGAAGGCGAGGACCGAGACGGTTACCCCGGCGATGAGGTGGGCGATCTTGTCGTAGTAGGGGTAGTAGAGCAGGTAGTATCCCTGTATCTCACCGGCGACGTGGAGGTAGAGCAGGAAGGCGATGAGGAGAATGATCGGCCAGGGGAGCGTTATGTTCCATCTGCGGGTGGCGATGGCGGGAACCATGGTCAGGAAGAGCCCGATAACGCCGGTAAAGACCTGCGAGTATTCACCGATTGAGAGTGCGATAA
>JAAZGM010000026.1 GCA_012511245.1 Methanomicrobiales archaeon
GCCCTGAGGACATCGGTGAGCTCGCAGCACCGGTCGCGGACGCGGTCGAACGCCGGATCGTCGAACATATCTGCAGGCCCGATCAGCTTCCCGTTGCAGACCTGGAACCCGAGACAGATGACCCGCGGCGGCCCGTCAAATGCGGTACAGTTTGCGTCGGCGACACCGACCGGCATGAACGGCCCGTGGTGTGAGCCCCGCATCCAGCCGGCCACGAGGATGGGCGTCCTGAAGGGATCGATGACCTCGCCGACCGATGGGAACCCGCTCTGTGCCCTGACGACCATGACCGGATCGTCCTTCCCCACATAGCGGCCGGCCATCAGGTTCAGGCGTTCGGTGCTCGTGGATGCCGCAACCGTGCCGTCCCTCTTCCAGACGTACTTGATGACGTAGCGGCTCGGCGCTCCGATGTAGGCAAGGAGACTGTAGGACTCCTCGGGGGTGTTGAAGAGGATCCTGCGCTTCTCGATGACGTCGTGGACCTCGAACGTGAACCCATCATGCATCGACGGATCGATGACGAGGCCGGATGTGCTGAAGGGATCGGCGAAGATCCTGTAGAGGAAGTAGTTCCACGCCCCCGGCTCGGTCTTATCGGCCATGAAGATCAGGATCGGGTCGGAACCCCGCTCTTCGAACTCCATCTCGGCAACACCGGGCCCCATACCCTTGACGTTGCCGCTGAACGCATCGCTGAGCAGATCCTGGCCGGCACCGTAGAGCTTCATCTCTTTGGCGAGGTTTGCGCACTCCATGAAGATGTCCCACGCCAGTTTGTGGATCTCCTTGTTATTCTCGCCTCTGGTGTGCGTCATGATCAACTCAAGGTCGTCACCGCAGTGGGTGACGTATGAGTCGATGAGGATGCCGCCCTCTGCCTCTTTGAGTCTCCGGGCGGCCACCTCAAGGATCTTCGGGTGGGTTCGGGAGTGCCCGGGGAAACTGCCTATATCTGCTTTAATTACGGATACGGTCGTCTTAACCATTTGATCACCACTACCTGGATGGGCGTAGCCCTTATGACTAGTAGATAGGTATTACTGTATATGTAGGTGTTGTTGCCTTGAAAAAAGGTTGGCTACGGCAATCCCTCTTTGAGCTATCTCTTCCCGGTGATCTCTCGTGGTATGTGCGCCTGATGGCGATATCGGTGCTACTATGCTGCGGCTTACCTATTACGCTCTTTTCCCGGGCTGGCTATGGAGGTTGGAGGTGTTTACAGGATGGTGTTCCTGAGGGTTGCACGTTATAGCCCCTGTGACGCCACGATGTGCTTGAAGGAGCAGGCATCACGGGACAGAATCGAACACACCTCTATGAAAAGGTGATCGGCTGCCCCGGTTGCGGGCAGATGGTGCTGCCAAAAAATATTGTGGGTACTGCCGGGGAGCCGGGCCGGCAGGCGTCCACCCTTTCAGTCGATCCTGATCGACTTGCCCCGGGAGAATTTAACCTCCAGGACACCATGTTTGTAGTTCGATTGCATGGAATCGGAATCCACGACCGGCATCTCCACCGATGTCAGCTGATTGCCGCCGGCAACGATCGTCAGCGTCCCGTTGATGAGTGACAGGAGGATGTTCTCCTTCTCGACACCGGGGAGATCGATCGCCACCGTCACATCATCATCGGTCGTATACATCTCTGCTATCGGCTCGATGCTTCCTTCGGTGGAGAGATCTTCCGGCTCAGTTCCCGGGATCGCCTCCGCTGCCGTGCTCTCAGGCTTTCCGGCATCGTGAAGGATGATCTTGAATCCGTATGCAAATGGTCTGTTCTGGTCTCCCTGTTTTTTGAGCCCCTGCTCCATGAGACGTTTCATCAGTTCGTTGAGTTGCTCGAAGATGTCTGCTGGGCTGTCACTCATGTGCATCACGTTGATTCTATCTGTTGGAGGGGGCTCGAGGCCCCCATCAGAACGCCA
>JAAZGM010000172.1 GCA_012511245.1 Methanomicrobiales archaeon
GGATTGATCTCGCCGCACCCGCTGACCGAGGCCTCCCGGCAGGGCCCCTGGAGCCCCGTGACCGAGAAGATCGTCGTCATCCGGCTCGGCTGGCGGTTGATGTAAGCGGTGTAGTTCCGATACGCGCTCCGGGTCGTGAAGAGGCGGGCGTAAGAAAGGTCATCGAGGGTCACCTTCGCCTCGATCGACCGGTCGGCGGCCTCCACAACAACCTCGATCTCGCGGCCCTCGACGATATCGCGGAAGAGGTGGCCGCCCCCGTAGCCCGCTCCGGCGTGGGCGGTCCCGGAGACGAACAGGTCGACGAGGCCGAGGCGCTCGTTCGGGCAGGGGCCGGGCATGCAGGGGACACCGTTCAGCCAGGCCCGTTCCGCCCGCTCGAAGGTCCCGGGAGTCGCGACCGGCACCGAGAGGATCGCCGCGGTCCCGGACATCACCCCGCACGTCCCGGTGGTGACCACGTCGACATCTGCGGCCGTGATATCCGCACCCTCGCGGACGAGGCGTTTAAACTCCGCGGCGGTGTAGACGACCGCCGAACCGTTCCGGATCTTTGTGTTGATCTCTTTTAGTGTCTTCATAGCCTGATATCCTCCACCCGCACATGGAGACCGGAGGACTGTGCGAGGACCATATTCACGACACCTGTATGTGTGAGGTTCATCATGCAGTAGCCGGGCAGGAACCGCTGCCGCATCCCGAAGGTCGGCTCAAACCGCACCGTCCGGGCGATTCCCTCGAAACCGACGATGTGATATGCCTCGATCTCCTTAAATTCTCCGGTTCGCGAAGCCTCCGGCCCGACGACCAGACAGGTGAGAAGGCCACTCACGGTGTTTGCGTGGATGACCGAGAGGACATGCTGGACCGGGCAGCCCGCACCTGTCGGCCGCCCGACGACGATATCCCCGGGCACGATCTCCCACTTCTCCACAAGATCCGGGCGGAAGGGGAGGATGATCTTCCGGGCCGAGACCTCGCCCGGGAGGGGTTCGATGATGAAGTCATACTCCGTTCCGAGGATGTCCCGGCCGGTATAGCAGGTCCCACCCTCGAGCCGCGAGGGGGCGATCGCGGCAGGGTAGAAGATACAGTCCAGAAGATCCTTCTCCCCCTCCCGGACACAAGCGAGGAACGCTTCACAGGTCGGAACGCCGCAGGCCCCACAGTCCTTCCCGGGCGGTTGCCATGCCACCGGGCTAGTCCCCCCGGTAGAGGTAGTCGGCGCCCTCGAGCTTCCGGATGACCCCGAAGTGGTTCTGCCACCCGATCTCGGTCTTTCCGATGCAGATGGTGCAGACCCCGAGCGGCGCCGCCCCCCGAAGGACGATCGTATCGGGATCGGTTATCGCCGGGCACTCCTCAATCGCCCGGAGGAGGTAGCGCATACCGGTTCCCTGGACGGCGTTCGTCTCGACGATATCGAGGCGGGGATTCACCTCCCGGATACGCTCCCGGAAGACCTCTTTCTCGGCCTGGGAGACGAGGTCGATCCGGGTCACGACCGCGATATCGGCGAGGGCGAGCATCGCGGCCATCTTCAGGGGCGTGTTCGTGCCCGAGACCGCGGAGAGGACGACGATCCCAAGTGCCTGTGTCGTGTAGGGGGAGCAGCGGAGACAGAGCCCGGCGCTCTCGACCAGGAGGAGGTCGGCACCCTCCCCTTCGGCCCAGGCGATGGCATCGCGCATCACCATCACCCCGGCGTGGTCCGGGCAGAGGTCGCCGGAGTAGACCTTCCGCGTCGGGATACCGAACTCGGCAGCGAGTTCCTCATCCTCGAACGCCCGGACGACGTCGATCTTGATGTAGGCGATCCGGTTCTCCTCTGAAAGAGAACGGATGATCTGCCGAACGACGGCGGTCTTTCCAGCCGACGGCGGCCCGGCAACGACGGCGAGCCTCATGCCCCGACCGATCCTGTGATCAGGTTGCCGGCCCGGATCTCTTCACGCATCCGGCAGAGGATGCCGTCGAGGTGAAGAGCCTCACGGAGAGCCCTGCTTTCTCGATCGCCCGGCTCGATGACCCGCTCGACCGCCCCATCCCGCATGACGATCCGCCGGGCGGAGAGAAGGGAGACCAGGGGATCGTGCGTGACGAAGATGACCGCCTTCCCTCCGGCCCGGAGAACCTCGATCACCCGTTCCTTGAAGATCCCGGCGTTCTCCACCTCGTCGAGGAGGAGGACCGGTGCCGCCGCGATGAGGATCGCATCGGCCACGAGGAGCGACCGGGTCTGCCCGCCGGAGAGCGCGGTCATCCGGGTATCGGATCGGATCGCCTCGCCTGTGAACTCGTTTGCAAGGTTGATCGTCCGGTCGACGATACCTTCGTCCTCGATCTTTCGGGACCGAACATGCATCGCAAGGAACTCTGCGACCGTGAGGTCCGCGAGACACCGGGTGTTCTGGGTGATCAGGGCGACGGGTTTGTGCGCCGGGTCGCGGACGAACTCCTCGGGCGGACAGACGCCGTTGACGAGGACCGTCCGACCCGTCGCGGTGTCGTTCTGGGCGAAAACCTCGATGTCGTTGATGAAAGCGCTCTTCCCCGATCCAGTAGGGCCGACGATGGATATGGTGTCGCCCGGACGGATGGCGATCGCATCGAACCGTTCCGGTTCACCGCTCCGGCTCCGGCCGGGGAGGATCGTTATCTCCCGAATGGGTGTAGGGGCCATGAGAAACGATTGTCGCAGGCCCAGATAAGGGTTTTCCCATTCCCGGGAGATATTGACCACATATGGAAAAACATATCTACACAATTCTACTATAATAGATATATGCTCTCGCGAAAGATCTTTGAGACCGACTTTGCCGAAGCACTCCAGGAGGAACTCGCCCGGCAGGATATGAGCATCCGCGACCTCGCCGATCGGGCTGGGATACCGGCCGCCACCCTCTACAAGCTCACGTCCGGGAAGGCCGACCCGCGCCTCTCGACCGTCCGGCGGATCGTCAACGTCCTCGAACCCCGGGAGAAGAGTTTCATCGCGGTCATCGCAGCCCGGTTCCTGCTCAATGAGATCGACAACCGCGACCTCCCCATCGGCGAGAAGAGATATCATATTAGGGGTTACGCGGCGGATTCGCTCGATGAGTGCATCATCGCCGCCGTCCGGGCAGACAAAGAGGGAGCGCTCGGGATCATCTGTGCCCCGATCCTCGCGGCGATCGTGGAGAAGATCGTCGACTGTCCGATCGCGATCATGAAGCCGCAGCAGCAGACGATCATCGAAGCGATCGAGACGATCGCAAAGAGGGTGTAGGGGCGGGTGTCCACCGGGTTTCACCCCTGCATGAGGGGTTTATTTCAGCGTGGGGCTCCCGGGATCTGCTTTTGATCGAGGATCTTCTGGCTGGCGCGGTTTGAGGAGGCGAACCGATGAGTCATAGGCGGGGATTGATCGGTTGTGGGTGAACTCACTTCGATACCCTTAATAGGCCAATTTAACCAATCGGACGAGACGTTCCTCCCATGCGGCGAGAACCGTTTCATCAACTATATCATACCATAACTATTACTTTTGGTACGGGTGCGTTCAGTGTCTTCGGATCTTACTTTTATCACAAATGAGGATGGGAATACGTTACTTGATCGGTTTAACGCCCTGGTTAAGGATACCACGCTTTTTGATTGTCTTGTCGGGTATTTCTATTCAAGCGGATTCTACGCTCTGGAGAAGGCTTTAGAGAACACTGAGAAGATCAGGATCCTCATCGGCATCAGCACCAACAAAACGACCTACGAACTCATCCAGGCTGCCTCATTTGAGGGGCATTCAAAACTTCTCCTTTCCGGCAAGGACCTCAAGAATCAGTACTCCAGCATGGTCAGGGAGGAGCTGGATCAATCCGAAGACGCTTTCAACGTAGAAACAGGCATCCGGACCTTCGTCGAGTGGTTGCGGAGCGGGAAACTTGAGATCCGCGTCTACCCTTCCGAGAAGGTCCATGCGAAGGTCTACATAATGACCTTCAAGGAGGGGGATCGAGACCGGGGGCGCGTCATCACCGGGTCAAGCAATTTTTCTCAAGCCGGACTGCAGGATAACCTTGAGTTTAACGTTGAACTCAAGACCCGGGGGGATTACGAGTACGCCCGTGAGAAGTTTGAGGAACTCTGGGAAAACTCGGTCGATGTCTCGGAGAGTTACGTCGAGACGATACGGACCCAGACCTGGCTCAACGACTCTATCACCCCGTATGAACTCTACCTGAAGTTCCTCTACGAGTACCTCAAGGAGAAGATCAATCTCGACAGGCTGGAGACGGGAAACGAGTACATCCCTGAGGGGTTCATGGACCTGCAGTACCAGAAAGACGCGGTGCAGGACGCGAAACTAAAACTTGAGGAGTATGGCGGTGTCTTTATATCCGATGTGGTCGGGCTCGGGAAGACCTACATAGCAACCCTTCTTGCCCAGCAACTTGATGGGAGGACACTTGTTCTTGCGCCGCCCGTCCTGATCGACCGGGAGAACCCGGGGTCGTGGCCGAACGTCTTCCTTGATTTCGGCGTGCGCCAGGCAGATTTTGAATCGATCGGGAAACTGGAGCATGTCCTTTCGCGGGGAACCGAGCGGTACAAGAACGTGATCATCGACGAGGCTCATAGGTTCCGCAACGAGATGACCCAGAGTTATGAGAGCCTCTACCGGATCTGCAGGGGCAAGCGGGTGATCCTGGTGACGGCAACCCCGCTCAATAACTCTCCTAATGATATTCTGAGCCAGATCAAACTCTTCCAGAACGCGAAAAAGTCCACCCTCCCGAATCCGAAGGTGCGCAACCTCCAGGGGTATTTCAACACTCTCCAGGGACGGCTTGACGGGCTCGACCGGCAGCGGGACCGCGAAGAGTACATGCGGGTTGTCAGGGAGAATGCCGAGGATATCCGTGAGAATGTGCTCCAGTACCTGATGGTCCGGCGCACGCGGGCGAGCATCTCTACGTATTATAGCGAGGATCTGAAGCGGCAGAACCTCAAGTTCCCCGAGGTTGAAGACCCTCAGCCGGTGTATTACCACTTTGACGAGCATACGGACTCGGTCTTCCTGGAGTCGATCGATCTGATCGTGAACAAGTTCAACTACTCGCGGTATACCCCGCTCCTCTACCTGAAGGAAGGGGCCTCGCACCCCGAGGAACTGGCCCAGAAGAACATGATGAAGTTCATGAAGATGATGCTCTTGAAGAGGCTGGAGAGCAGTTTTTTCGCGTTTAATATGTCAATCAGCCGCTTTATCGGGTATTATGAAGTGTTTATCCGGGAGGTCGAGAAGGGGAATGTCTACATCAGCAAGATGCACACGAACGCGATCTTCGACCTCCTTGAAGAGGACAATATGGATAAAGTCGCCTCTCTCATCGACGATAAGAAGGTCTATTGCCTGCCGATATCCGATTTTACTCCGGCATATCTGGAAGATCTCCAGTATGACCTGAAGATCCTCAAGGAACTGCGATCGCTCTGGGATACCGTCGAATCCGACCCGAAGATCACTGCATTTGTCGAGACGCTCTCAACGGATCCCCGATTGAAGGATCAGAAGTGCATCATCTTCACCGAGGCGAAGGAGACGGCAGATTATCTTACCGGTGCCCTGCAGGAACGGTTTGGAGACTGCGTTCTTGAATATCATGGGTCATCTTCGGATACAGAGAGAATCGCGATCATCGAGAACTTTGATGCGAAGGCCAGACGTCCAGAGGACGATTACCGTATTCTGGTGACGACCGAGGTTCTCTCGGAGGGGGTGAACCTTCACCGCTCCAACGTGGTGATCAACTACGATATCCCGTGGAACCCGACACGGATGATGCAGAGGGTCGGGCGCATCAACCGTGTGGACACGAAGTTTGAGAAGATCCATATCTTCAACTTCTTCCCTGCAGGCCCCATCAACGAGGAGATCGGCCTGCAGGAGGCTGCTGAGGCGAAGATAGCGGCGTTCATCGAGATGCTTGGAAACGATGCCCCCCTCCTGACCGACGAGGAGATCAAGTCGCACGATCTCTTTACGAAACTGACGTCCCGCAAGACGATCACAGGAGAGGATGAGGAGGAAGACCTCGAACTCGGGTATCTGACGTTCCTGCGCGAGATACGGGATACCGATCCCGAACTCTTCAAAAAGATAAAACATCTCCCGAAGAAGGCGCGAGCCGGCCGTGCAGCCGGGGATATCGACCGATCGGTGGTTACGTTCTTCAGGCGGGGAAAACTCAGGAAGATCTTCCAGACGGCCGCCCGGGGAGCGGAGGCCGCCACCGAGGAGGTGGATTTCCTGCGAGCGGCGGATCTTCTCCGGGCAGAAGCGTCGACGAAGAAACACGCCGTCGGGCCGGACTTTTACTCGCTGCTTGCGGCCAACAAAGCCGCTTTTGAGGAGGTGTTTGCCATCGAGGGAACTGTTGCGTCCTCACGCGGCAGGAGAGGGGGCGAGGGCAAATTCACCACCATCCTCCGGGCGATCCAGCATTCGCCGGCGTTTACGGATGAGGATGAAGAGTATGTGGGAAGGGTCCTTCAACTGATAGAAGACGGGGCGCTCCCGAAGGCGACCATCAAGAATGTCCTCAAGAAGATTGAGTATACCCCGGAGCCTCTTCCCATGCTCGCAAAGATTCGATCCGAGATATCGGAAGAGTTCTTCCAGCCGACATTCGGATCGGCCGATGTCGCCGGGCCGAAAGAGGTCATCCTGTCCGGGTACTTTACGGGAGGTGAGTCTGCATGAAGGAGGAGGAGACGGTCAGGCTCATCGACGGGGTCTTCAAGAACGCCTTCAATCCGGGCCGGTATATGGGGTTTGTCCAGGTACTCTTCGATGACTTCCGGATACTTCCCCGGCGGTTGTCGATCTGGCGCGAGTTCAAGGGGTATGTCGATGAGGCGTATAGCGTCGGAACCTATTCGGATGGGGGATACACCGTCGCGGTGCTCTATGTCAGGCTGACGAGGGTGGCCTCCCGCGACCGTGCCCGGACGATGCAGCGAAACTTCATCGCGAAGTTCCTCAGCGAAGAGGGTCGGGATGCGGCCCTGGTCGCGTTCTACGGGGATGACCACGAGGACTGGCGGTTCTCGTTTGTCCGGCTCGAGTACGAACTCGGGACGGGAGATGACGGGAGGATACGGACGAGCGTGAAATTGACGCCTGCACGCCGGTTCTCCTACCTCGTGGGGAAGAATGAGCCGAACCACACCTGCAGGAAGCAGTTCCTCGACCTCATCCAGGTGACGAGCGGAAGGCCGACCCTTGCAGATATCGAGGAGCATTTCAGCGTCGAGAACGTCACAAAGGAGTTCTTCGAGAAGTACAAGGCCTGTTACCTCGACCTGATGGAGTCGCTTGAACGGGCGCTTGATGCCGATCCGATCTGCAAGACGGAGTTTACGGAGAAGGAGATATCGACGGTCGATTTCTCGAAGAAACTCCTCGGGCAGATAGTCTTCCTCTACTTCCTCCAGAAGAAGGGGTGGCTCGGGGTGCGGCGGGACCCTGCTACGGGGCGGTTCCAGGAGTGGGGTACGGGGCCGAAGGATTTCATGCGCCGGCTGTATGACGGGGAGATTGTGCCGTATGAGAGTTTCTTCAACGATATCCTTGAGCCGCTCTTTTATGAGGCGCTTGCGGAGGACCGCTCCGTAAACGAGGATTACTACAGCCGGTTCAGGTGCAAGATCCCGTTCTTGAACGGCGGACTGTTTGAGCCGATCCAGAACTATAACTGGGTCAGCACCAACCTGCGGATAGAAAACGAGGTCTTCGGGGATATCCTGAAGACGTTTGATGAGTTCAACTTCACCATCAAGGAGGACGAACC
>JAAZGM010000173.1 GCA_012511245.1 Methanomicrobiales archaeon
CCTCGAGCCGCTGCATCCTTGCGACGACCTCGTCCTCCGCAACCCCGACCCTCGCTGCAATCTCAGCCCACGGGCGCGAGACCAGAGGAAGGTCGTCCTGGAGGGCGTCGAGGAGCGCGAGGTCTGTGCGGTCGGCGCCGCCGGGCTCGTAGGGGCACCACGGGTCCTCACGGGTGACCTCCCCGCAGGGGTCGTCGGGCCGCATGAGGCCGTCGCACCACCGGGCGGGGATGGTATCGGCACCGCGGTAGGCCCGCGCCCGGCACCCTCCGCAGGCCCCCTTGTAGTCGCACCGCCCGCACTTTCCAGTGAGCCGGTCCGGGTCGCGGAGGGCCGCGAAGAGTTCCGAGTTCCAGATCTCGGCAAACGGCGTGGTGCGGAGGTTGCCGGCGCTCACCGGCAGGTAGGGGCAGGGGGTCACCTCCCCGGTCGCATAGATCCGGCAGTAACTGATACCGGCCATGCAGCCCCGGCTCCATCCGGGGTTCTCTATCCCGGCTTCGTCGGCGATCCGACGAAACTGGGGGGCGCACGTCGGCCGAACACGGAGACCGCTCTCTTGGTAGCGGAGGAGGACTTCCCGGATCAGGTCCTCGTAGTCGTGGGGGCTCCCCTGCCCGGGTTCGCGTCCCCTCCCGGTCTCCACCGGGAAGAAGACCTGGTAATCGCGGACGCCGAGGGATTCGCCTAGCGCAAGCACCCCCTCCACGTCGGCGAGGACGGGGCGCGTGACCGTCATGTTGATCCGGACGCTGAGCCCCGCGTCCCGGCAATAGTTGATCGCCGCGACTGCCCGCTCCCATACGCCGGGGATACCGCGAAACGCGTCGTGGGTATCCGGGTCAGCAGAGTCGAGGCTGACCGCCACCGACCGGACGCCCGCTGCGGCGAGCCGTTCTGCCGTCGCTTTATCGAGGAGATACCCGCTCGTGCCCATCGCCATCACAAGACCACGTTCGGTTCCGTACCGAGCGATCTCGAAGATATCCTCCCGCATCAGGGGCTCTCCCCCGGAGAGGATGACGATCGGCTTTCCAGCCGCCGCAAGCTGGTCGATGACCGAAAAGGCCTCTTCGGTCGAGAGCACCCCTTCTGCCTCACGCTCGCCTGCATCCGCGTAGCAGTGGGCGCACTTCAGAGGGCAGCGGAGGGTGACGTTCCAGGAGATCAGGGCAGGGCTCGTCGTACGCTGCATTCTTCGTATCTCTGGTCGCTTTCGACATCAACCTTTGGACGACCGCGAGACCTATCACCCCCGGTGTCCAGCCCCGGCCCATGGCGAGCCCCCTCGCGCTCAGCGATCGTTCGTGGGGTACCAGGGGGCGGGGCTCTCCCGGTAGCGGACGGATCGACAGGACCTCGTTCCTTCGCCTTGTCGAGGAGATCGCCGCGAGACTAGATGCGGCCCGGCGCTCTTCCGGGACCTGACGGAAGGGGGGAAGAGGCCATTTTGCGCCTGCTCGGGATGGGGATCAGAAAGATGCACATCGAGCGGTATCTCGGGAAGGGGGGGTGCCCGGACATAAGAAGTATTATTGAGACGATAGACGAATAGCTCCTCAATGGATGCTCGGGATAGCCCGATCAGGGAGCGGATACGGCAGAAGACGGAGGTGCTCATCGATCGGATCGAGTTTATCGAGCATCACCTCTCAGATGCCGTGTTGAGCGATCGTATCCTGCGTAAAGCGCTCTACAAGGAATTTCAAGAAGCCATGGAGGCAGTTACGGACATCTGCGCTCTCATTCGACGGACGTTGCATTCTTCTGCACAGGACGATTACGCCAATCTCGACTATCTGGTGGGCAAAGAGATCATCGCTCCGGAGACTGGAAGGGACATGAAGACTGCAAATGGTCTTAGAAATCGCCTGGTTCACGAATATGATGGTGTCAACGACCGCATCGCATATGACGCAATGCAGCGGCTGATGCCGTCGCTCTCCAGGTTCTCAGGTGAGGTGCTTACATGGCTGAATACGGACAGGATGAGATCCTGAACCACTTTCAGGACATCCTCCCCTCGATCCGGAGCATTCTACTCTTCGGCTCGCGCACTATGGGCTACGCGGACCCGCAGTCCGATATAGATCTCTGCCTGATCTTGAACGATGGAGCAGACCGGGTCGCGGTGCACAACAGGATGCTCATCGCCCCGGAGCATTACGACATCGTCGTCTATGACGAGATCCCCTGGTACCTCAGAGGAAGAATACTTGAGCAGCATCGCATCGTCTACGCACAGGATCCCGATGATCTTGACTTCTGGCTCTACAAACAACGCCGGATATGGACGGACATGAAGTGGCGCCAGCAGAA
>JAAZGM010000174.1 GCA_012511245.1 Methanomicrobiales archaeon
AGCATGGTGTCAGGGTCAAGCCGTGCCTTGCCTGCCCCCTGATCCTCCGGATAAGCGCTATCTACCTTCAAGTATATCTCGGGCATTACCTCTAGTTCTTATATTTCGGGGATTTATAAGTACTGGAGGCGCATGAACGTACTTCTCTTCGATCCGTTCAACGGAGCCGCAGGCGACATGGTTATCGGGACACTTCTCGATCTGGGGGCCGATGAGGGGCTCGTCCGGGCAGCCATGCGTTCCGTCGTCGGTGAACCGACAATAGAACGGGTAGACCGTTCTGGCATCCGGGCTGTCCAGGTGAGAACGCATGCCCCGGTCGGGCACCGCACCCTTGAGGAGGTTCTCGACCGCGTGGCGGGAAGCGACGCTCCTGCCCCTGCACGGGAGATGGCACGCCAGGTCTTTCTCCGGATCCATCGGGCGGAGGAGAGCATCCACGGGGAGGGGGCGCACTTCCACGAGGTGGGTGCAGACGACGCGATCGCCGATGTCGTGGGAGCCTGCACCGCCCTTCACTCCCTCGCACCTGACGGTGTTGCCGTCCGCCCGGTCGCCCTCGGGAGGGGGTTTATGGTCAGTGCGCACGGCACCTTCCCCATCCCGGCTCCCGCGACCGTCGCGATCCTCGCAAACTCGGTTCTCCGGACGGTTCCCGGAGAGGAGGAGCGGGAACTCTGCACCCCGACGGGGGCTGCTCTCCTCGCCGAGTTCTCGACCATCCGCCCTGAAGACCTCGGGCCGGTGAATATCAGGGCGGTCGGTTACGGGGCGGGGAGCAGAAACCCGCCGGGACGGCCGAATGTCCTTCGGTCGATGCTCCTCTCCACGGAGGAGACCCCCGGCGGCGACCGGGTCGATATCCTCGAGACGAACGTCGACGACGTCACCGGCGAGACCCTCGCCTACACGATCGCCCGCCTGATGGAGGAGGGGGCACGGGACGCAAGCACTACCTCCCTCGTGATGAAGAAGGGGAGGAGCGGCCACCTCGTCCGGGTGGTCTGCCGGCCGGATGCGACCGACCGTCTTATAGGGGTGATGGCCGCCGAACTCGGGACGCTCGGGATCCGGTGCATCCCGATGGTTCACCGTTCTGTTGCAGAACGGACGATCGAGCCGGTCACGGTGACCATCCGTGGCCGGGAGCGGACGATCGACGTCAAGTGCGGCTGGTCGGGGGGAATGATCGCCTCGTTCAAGGCGGAGTACGAACAGGCGGCGGCATGTGCACGGGAGACCGGGCTCCCGTTCCGTGAGGTCGCGGGGATGGTCGAAGCGACGGCACGCCGTCTCTTCGTCGAGCGGGGGGTGCTCGAGTCATGAAGATCGACCGGGTCAGCACGGGGAGCCCGGCGCTTGATGATCTGCTCGGCGGCGGGCTCGAGCGGCGGGCGATCACCCAGATCTACGGCGAACCCGCAAGCGGCAAGAGCACCCTTGGCCTGATGGCGGTGGTTGCCGTTCTCCGGGCGGGGAACTCGGTCGTCTACATCGATACCGAGGGGTTCTCGGTGGAGCGTTTCAGCCAGATCGCCGGGGAGGATACCGGGACGCTCGCCGACCGTCTCTACCTCTTTGAGCCGATCGATTTTGCCCAGCAGGGGACGATGATCGCCGATTCAGAAGGATTGCTCAGGAAGAACGGTCATGCCCCCGTCGGGCTGCTCGTGATGGACTCGGCCACCGCCCTCTACCGGACGGAACTCGATCTCGGGCGGGAAGCGATACGGAAACTCTCGCACCATATGATAAAACTCCTCGGCCTTGCGAAGAAGTATGACATCCCTGTCCTGATCACGAACCAGATCTACATGGACATCGAGCGGGAACGGCCGGAAGGGCTCGGGGGGACGGCGCTCGAACACCTCTCGAAGGCCATCATACGGCTTGAAAAGAAGGATAGTGTCCGGCGGGCGGTGCTCCGAAAGCACCGGTCCCGGCCGGAGGGTCTCTCGTTCGATTTTGTGATCACCGGCGACGGTATCAGAGTGGTATAACGCCGAAGAAGACCGTCTCGGCGGGGCCTTCCATCGTGAC
>JAAZGM010000175.1 GCA_012511245.1 Methanomicrobiales archaeon
CCCTTTCCTCCTGCCCATTTCAAGAACGGTCTGACTGTTTGCTCGTTCTCTTCAGGGATCCGTGAAGTATCCACCCGGGTCCGCCGTGAGATATAGGTAGGCAACTGGCTGATCTCCTGACTAAATTGGGGTCACGCGATACTTAAACCGTCCCATGGGCGGGAAAAAGGGGTTTCATCCTTTCTTGCCGTGACGTATCCTGTGTGCGTCTCTCCTGCCCCGCCATGCTCGGTCCTCTCCCTCCTGCATTGCTCGCAGCATCCGGAAAACGTGATGGGTGGTTTTTGCGCCTCCCCTACCTCAAGCTCATGGAAAAGGCGCCGATAATCCGGTCTTCTCGGGGCATCTCTCAAACAGAACGCGATAACTGCTCGCACCCTTACCAACCAAAAATAAGAGGGATTTACCTCTTTTTTGCCCGCAACCGCTCTATCTCCTCGGCGCCTGCGACCTTCACCACGAACGTCCCGTGACAGGGCTTGGTGTAGGGGAAGATCAGGTCCTCCCCCTCGACGCCGATATAGAGCGGCGGAACGCCGATGATATGGACATCAAAGATCTTGTAACCCGGGTCGACCTCGTGGTACTCCCGGACGTTCTTCTTGATATAGTCCCGTGCCTCTCGAAATGTCGTCTGTGAGAGGACGATCTCGGGTTTCAACGCTTCGAGACAGCCCATTGCATCACCTCATCAAGTCTCCTCTTCAGCGGCATGGGGTTGTGGGTGGCTTTCGCCGCCACGACCTCGCAGGGGAACTCGATCTCCGCTGCAAGGTCATCCGCATGTTCCCCGAATATGAGCGCGTACAGCCGCGCTCCCGATATATAAGCCATCGTCCCGGCATACGCGATGCCTGAGTCGTTGTGGACAAAGACAAAGCAGAGGTCGAAGTCCTGCCGCTTCTCCGTGACCGCATCGATCGCGGCATCGAGATCGGTCATCTCCGAGAGGTAGTGCCGGTCCGGGTCGCCGATCTCGAGGAGTTTTCGCGCCGCAGGCGTCCCGGCAACCACCGGCCGGACCCCCTGCCGTTTCAGGGCATGCACCAGGTAGAGCGCCATGCTCGTCTGGACGGGAACCTGTGGGCACCCGAGCAGGATCAGTGCGGTCTGTTCATTCTTCTCCATCATCTTCCGGTCTTCTCCAGTTGTTTGAGGACTTCGGGCACCCGTTCGGGGTGCGTGTAGATCGTGAACCGCTCCCCCCGCGAGAACCCGATCAGGGTGAGGCCTGCGTTCTCCGCCGTGAGGATGCCGTGGTTGGTCGAGGCGGCGCGGGAGACGACGATCGGGATGCCCGCGTTTGCCGCCTTCGCGACCATCCCCGCCGGCTGCCGACCCGTGCAGCCGAGGATGCACCGCGACCGGTCGAGCCCGTGGAGGGTGGCGTAGCCCACGACCTTGTCGACGGTGTTGTGCCGCCCCACATCGCACGCCCGGGTGACGAGTTCGCCGTCGCAGAAGAGGACCGAGCAGTGGACGCCGCCGGTCTTCTTCCAGGCCTCGGACTCTATCGATGCCGTGACCGCCCGGATACCGTCCGCCGTGACGGTGATCGACGACGAGACCGGCCGGGGCTCGCCGAGCACCCGGTAGCCGCCGGACGACTCCATCTCGAGCTGGACGTCCCTTCTCACCGGGGCGGTGATGTGGACGTCCTTTCCCGAGACCTCCACCGACTCGACGGTATCGGTAAGCCCTTCGCAGACGACGAACCCCGCTCCGAGATCCCCGAGACGGTCCGGGCTTGCCACGAGCGCTGCGAGATATTCCCCGTTCAGGAAAAGGCGGACATGATCCTCGACGATGATCGCATCATCGACCTCGCGCACGTCGTCGCCCGTCACCTGGATGCCGGTGCGCCTGACGATCTCCATCAGGCCGTCTCCTCCCGGATCCAGTCGAGATACGAGGCAGAGCCGCCGACGATGGGGAGAGCGATGATCTCGGGCGTCTCGTAACTGTGCAGTTCCTGGATCCGTTCGATGAGCGGATCGAGCAGACGGTGCTCTGTCTTTGCGATGAGGAGGAGTTCGGCATCGTTCTGGATCGTCCCCTCCCACCGGTAGAAGGACTGCACGCCGGTGACATTCACGCAGGCAACGAGGCGTGCATCGAGAAGCGCCCGCGCAAGGTCCTCTGCCTCGCCGGCGGGGGCGGTGCAGAAGACCACGACAAATTCCGGGAGAGTCATGGTTTACCTTGGAAGCGTCCTTATTTAACCGTTTTTGGGGCAGGAGCCGCATTCGGCCCCGGAGCAGTGCCCATCTGGCTCCCCCACCCAGGGTTCGAGGCCGCGGCGGGCCCGCAGGTCGTTGATCGCGGCCCGGATAGCGTCGCGAGCGAGGAGCGAGCAGTGCACCTTCGGCTCCGGGAGGCCGCCGAGAGCATCCACCACATCATTATCAGAGAGGTTCCATGCCTCAGCGAGCGTCATCCCGATGATCATCCGGGTGGCCATCGAGCTCGATGCGATCGCTGCCGCACACCCGAATGTCTGGAAACGGGCATCGGTGATCCGGTCGCCCTCGACCTTCAGGTAGATTCTCATCGTATCCCCACAGGTCGGGCTCCCCGCCTCACCGACGGCATCGGCATCAGCGAGTTCGCCCACGTTTTTTGGGTTCGTGAACTCTTCAATCACTTTATCAGTATACATCAGTCAGCCTCCGGTGCCCGGGGGGAAGGCGGCGCCAGCGGGGATATACGCCGCAACCGCTCGATCACCTCCGGGAGGACTTCAAGGAGATAATCGATGTCATCCATTGTATTTGCATCGCCAAGTGTGAGGCGGAGTGACCCGTGCGCATCTTCAGGAGGGATCCCGGTTGCGAGCAGGACGTGGGAGGGTTCCGACGACCCCGAAGAGCATGCGCTCCCGGTCGATGCGCAGATGCCGTGAGCGTCAAGCAGAAGAAGGATCGCTTCCCCCTCGACATAACGGAAACTGAAGTTTGCGTTGTTTGGGAGCCGTTCTGTCGGGTGACCGTTCAGACGGAGATCCAGGATGGAGTCGAAGACGCCACGGATCACCCGGTCGCGCATCGCGGCGATCCGGCGATTGTGCCCCTCGATATCGACGGTCGCAAGTTCGATCGCCTGCCCGAGCCCGACGATGCCGGGCACATTCTCCGTCCCGGCCCTCAATCCCCGCTCCTGTCCGCCACCGTGGATGAAGGGCTCTATCCGGGTTCCCTCGCGGATGTAGAGCGCTCCCGTACCCTTCGGGCCGTAAAACTTGTGCCCGGAGAGTGAGAGGAGGTCGATCCCCATCGCGTCGACGTCGATCGGGACCGCCCCTATCGCCTGAACGGCGTCGGTATGGAAGAGGACGCCGTGGTCGTGCGCGATGCGGCTGATCCCGGCGATCGGCTGGATCGTCCCGATCTCGTTATTTGCGGCCATCACCGAGACGAGGATCGTCTCATCGGTGATCGCTTCCTCGACCTGCTCCGGGTCGACCCGCCCGAACCCGTCGACAGGGAGATAGGTGACCGAGAACCCCTGCCGTTCGAGCCACTCGCAGG
>JAAZGM010000176.1 GCA_012511245.1 Methanomicrobiales archaeon
CTCCCCATCTGTGGTATCAACAACCCCCACCCCACCCCGCCCGCGCTTCGCGCTCCTCCCCCACCCGGGGAGGGGGCGGTGCTCAGGCGTATAGCCGGTGGGAACCGTGCGCGACTCTTCAACGTCTCCTCGCACTTCCGGCAAGAGGCCGCTAACTACGCAGATGATACCCAAAAACAACATACAGTCTCGCAAGACGGGACGGCAACAGGATCAGGCGGAATATCGGAAGCGGTGTAGCCTCACACAAAACCACGACAGCCAAAAAAAGTGCGTGGAAAACCCGCGGCTACACCCGCCCGTGGTAATGCCCGAGCGGTTCGAGGGTGATCTCCTCGCGCTGGATGGCGTCGATCGCCATCGCCGCCGCCCGGGCCGCCTGGAGTGTGGTTATGTAGGGTATGCCGTAATCGACGGCGGCCCGCATGATCCGGATGTGATCCTGCCGGGACGCCTTGTCCGCAGGGGTGTTGATGATCAGACGGATGCTTCCCGAACGCATCGCATCGATGACGTTCGGAGAGCCTTCCTGGACCTTCCGCACGAGATTCACCTCGACGCCGTTCTGGATGAGAAACTCGACCGTCCCGCTCGTCCCGTAGAGCGAGAGGCCGAGCTCGCGGAGTTTCTTTGCAATCGGAAGGATCTCTTCCTTCTGTTCGTCCGTCACCGATATGAAGACGTTCCCTGCCGTCGGCAGGGTGTTGTCCGCCGCGATGCTCGCCTTGTAGTAGGCGAGACCGAAGTCGTAATCGATCCCCATCACCTCGCCGGTGCTCTTCATCTCTGGCCCGAGGACGGTATCGACACCCGGGAGTTTGTTGAAGGGGAGGAGCACCTCTTTGACCGCAACGTGCTCGATCTCGGGCTCAGTGATGCCCATATCAGCGAGCTTGTGCCCGACCATCACCTTCGCCGCGATCTTTGCAAGCGCAACACCTGTTGCTTTTGCAACGAACGGCACCGTCCGGCTCGCGCGCGGGTTTGCTTCGAGAACATAGACCACATCGTTCTGGACGGCATACTGGATGTTGATCAGCCCGACGACACCGAGGCCGAGGGCCATCCTCTTCGTGTACTCCCGCACCCGCTCAATGACCGAGGGTGAGAGGGACTGCGACGGTATGACGCAGGCCGAGTCGCCTGAGTGGACGCCGGCCCACTCGATATGCTCCATGATGCCGCCGATCAGGACATCCGTCCCGTCACAGACCGCATCGACATCGATCTCGACAGCGTTCTGGAGGAAGGAGTCGATCAACACCGGGTGCTTCCGGCTCACCCGGACGGCCTCTTTGATATAACTATCGAGTTCGACCTCATCGTGGACGAGTTCCATCGCCCGCCCGCCGAGGACGTAAGACGGCCGGACCAGCACCGGATACCCGATCTCGGCGGCCATCCTCCGCGCCTCCTCCTCCGAGTGAGCGGAACTGTTCGCCGGGCTCGGGATGCCGAGCCGGGTGAGGAGCCTGCTGAACCGGTCGCGATCCTCCGCCGCATCCATGGCGTCGGGCGATGTGCCGAGGATCTTCGTCGCAAGACCGAGGCGCGTGATCTCCGCCTCCAGGGGCATGGCAAGGTTCACCGAGTTCTGACCGCCGAACTGGACCATGACGCCGTAGTACTCGTCTTTCCTGAGGATGTTCATGACGTCCTCAAGCTGCATCGGCTCAAAGAAGAGCCGATCGGAGGTGTCGGCGTCGGTCGAGACCGTCTCAGGATTGTTGTTGACGATATGGACCTCGATCCCCCCTTCTTCGCGCAGCGCCGTCACCGCATGGACGGTGCAGTAGTCGAACTCGATCCCCTGCCCGATCCGGATAGGACCTGAACCGAGGATCAACACCTTCTTCGCGCCGTTCCGGGTGAGCTCGCACCCTTCCTCCCAGGTGGAGTAGAAATAGGGCGTCGTCGCCGGGAACTCGGCAGCGCAGGTATCCACCATCTTGTAGGTCGGCGTTCCGGAGAGCGCCTCGATCTCGGCGGCGGTCTTTCCCGTCAGCGCCCGGAGTTCCTCTTCCGAGAAACCAGAGCACCGGGCGGCCCTGATATCCTCCGGTTCGAACGCAGTCTCGAGTTTCCTCTCAAGGTCGACGATGTTTTTGATCTTCTCTAAAAAGAACGGTGCTATCGCCGTGAGCCCGGCAACCTCCTCGACCGTGAACCCCTCGCGGAAGGCATCGAAGAGGCACCCGAACCGCTCGTCCGTCGGGGCCGTCAGGATCATCCGGATCTCGCTCTGGTTCGTGTGCCGCTGCATATCGCCATCAAGTGACCGGAGCGCCTTCTTGAACGCCTCTTCGACCGTCCGACCGATCGCCATCACCTCACCGGTGCTCTTCATCGCCGTCGTGAGCGTCCGGTCGGCGAGCTTGAACTTGTCAAACGGCCACCTTGGCACCTTCGCCACGACGTAGTCGATAGCCGGCTCAAACGATGCCGGGGTGACGCCGGTCACGGTGTTCATGATCTCATCGA
>JAAZGM010000177.1 GCA_012511245.1 Methanomicrobiales archaeon
CATGAAACAACTGACAATGGAAGCACACTCGCCGTGTGATTGTTTCGTCATGAATACAGGTTGTTGCGCAACGCAATTCAGTCGGATCCTCTGAAATCAATTATCAGTTATATGCTGGAGCACTACCCCGATTATCGCCATGTACTGCCCCCGCCTCTTGTGGGCGGGGAAGGAGCGCGAAGCGCGGGTGGGGTGGGGGCTACACAGTTCGCTACGGGATGGATTTTCATCGCCACCGGGGCTGAGGAATGGATGTGATAGACGACAATATGATGATACATTTAGGCAGCAACAGCCAATAGTGTGAGCATCCATTTAAGAATCAGAATGCGAGTGGCAGGATTCGAACCTGCGAACTCCTACGAGAATCGATCTTGAGTCGATCACCTTTGGCCGCTCGGTAACACTCGCGCCTGTACCTTTTGAACCTCAAAAGTAATGAGCTTGCTGGAGGTCCGACCCCGGACAGAGACCCCCACTCACATAAAATCCGCAAGCCCCAGTTGCTTCTCCGGCGGCTCGCCGAAGGTCGACTCGATCTGCATGAAGAGAACCTCCACCCGCTGCTTCGTGTACTCCGATATCGCGTAGGTTGCGCAGATGTTTCGCGACATCTCCAGGTACTTCTTCACCGAGCCCTCGTGGACGGTCGGGATGACGTTGCCGCCGCAACGGGTGCACTTTCCTGCAAGCGGCATCCGCCGGTACTTTGCGTTGCACTTCGTACAGCGGACCTTCTGCTTTGAGAACGCATTGAGATTCCCCTGAAGGTCACGGATGAAGTGGGTATTCAAGACCCGCTCCGCAACGTCATCCTCGTCCACCGCCCGGATCTTCTTTGCGAGGTCGAGTTCCGCCTCGAGTTTCTCAAGCATCGACCCGAGCTTCGTGTAGGTGGACTCGAGCGGCCCCGCCGAGATGTTCGATGTCGGGTGGGTGTAGGAGAACCCCTCGACCTGTGCCGGGGTTCCGAGCCGCCGCTCCACCCGGTCAACGTATTTTTCGAGATCCTTTGGGTGGGCGTAGGCAAGACAGCCGTTGTAGACCTCGATTGGATAGTGGTCGCAGACGTCGACGTTGTGGCTCTCCTTGTCGACCTCCGCCGGGTCGAGCCGTGTCGTCAGGACGAGAGGGGCGTCCATCGTCCCCCCCCGGGTCTCGGGGAGGTAGGCGCGGGAGAAGTTGATCAGCCCGTCGAGGAGGAGCATCACGCAGTCCTCATCACCATCGCACTGGCCGCAGAAGATACCGTTCGCAATGAGCGTGTGGTTCTCGGCGACCGTGAGACAGTAAACCCGGTCGTCGAGCGCCTGCACCGTCTCGCGGGAGGCGATCTCGTCTGCCACGACGAGCCCCCCCTCCTCCGTCGGGACCCGGTCGCCGATCGCGACCTCGATCGCCCGGATCTTGCGAAGGTAACCGGTATCCCAGACCAGCATCGCGTGATCGGGGGTGACGGTGAGGACCTTCCCCCGCCGTGTCGTGAACTGGATGAGGTGTGCCGGAGCACGGTGGACGGAGACGGACGTGACCTTCTTGATGCTGACCACGCCCTGCGTATCGATACTCTGGACGTAGAATGGCTGCCTCGGATCGGAGTAGAACGTTCCCATATGGTCGAGCCCTGGCCTCGCCACGTCGAAGTTCTCCACCACGAACTGCCGAATGGGAACGGTCGTCCATCCCCGTCCATCTGAGACGGTGATCTCCGTATCGCCGGAAAAGCAGTTTCGCCGCTTTGCTGCATGGAAGAACGGGTGAGCATAGCCGACCGGCGCTTTCGAGAACCCGATCAACCTAGCGAGAACCCCGGCGCTCGTGTGGGGAGCAAGCCCCATCAGGAGGTGCCCCACGAGGTCGAGCGGTCTCTCCGCCCGGTAGAACGGTTCAAGACCGTAGATCCGCACCAGGAGGTCGTCGACGAACTTCGCCACCCGGACGAGCCACTCGCCGCAGTCTTCTGAGACCAGGATATCCTGGTGGCGGAGTTCCAGCACCTGATCGTCTGAGACCAGTTCCCGGCCGTCGGTGTCGTGTGTGTAGCCGAGCTCGCGGAGCCGCTCGATCGGGACGCCGACCTCGTCAGGCCGAAAATGAGTCAGGGGAAGATCGATCATATCGTAGCGGACGGTGCCGTCCTTGAAGACATAAAGGTTCTGCAGCGCCCGGAGAATCCCTTTCTCGATCGGTTCCACCGGCCGTTCGCGCGATATCAGGCCCCTCACGCCCTTTAAGAGCGTGATCGAGGATTCACGCACCCCGAGACTGTCAAGCGCCGCCAGGTACTCGTTCTTCACGTTGATCGTGACCTTCTGGAGGCAGACCGTCGGCACGTTGCACCGGGGGCAGACATCCTGCCCGACATCCTTGCCGCACTTCGGGCACCGGAAGACCGGGTTCGTGTGCGCCCCGCACTCGCAGAGGTTCTTGTACGTGAAGGCGCCGCAGGCGGGGCACTGCCGCTCCCCGACCTCCACCTCGATCACCCCGCCATCGGTGTTCGACCGGGGTTTTGAGGCACAGGCTGCCTGAAACGACCGGCGGGCGCCGCCGTCGTCGCCGATTGGAAAGAGGGAGTGAGGCGGGGGGCGCATCTCCCGCGGCTTTGACTTCCCCGGTCGCCCCATCCGGCCGCCGATACGGGTTCCCGCTCGTGAGCGCACCGTAAAACCCGAGAGATGCATCACAAGATCGAGTGAGTTCTCCATCGGGGCATCCCGCCATTCCGGCCGCTTATCGAGGTGCAGCGTCAGCCCGAGACAGGCAAGGAAGACCAGGTGCTCGGGGATCGCGATCCGGTCTCCTGCGAAGCGGTGGGGCACCAGAAGTTCTTCGAGAACCGCCTTCGTCTCCGGGATATGAGGGAGCATCAGTACGCCGTCCTCGATCCTGCCGCCCGCGCTGACCGCTTCTGCAAGGTGGGCGATATCGGTCGGGGTGACGTCGTCCCACATGTAGGTGTAGTCGGGATAGAGCGGAACCCCGTCGAGCGCGAACTCGATCGCCTCGAGTTCGTTCTCCGGGCGCCGCACCCCGCCCTCGAGCATCCACCACTCCTCGCAGTAACTCGGGGGCATCAATGGGTGGTTGTTCTCCATGAACTCCCCAAAACTGACCAGGATCTCGCCGACATCCAGGATCTCATCGATCTGCCCGGCAAGCCGCTTTGCCTCCCCCGCATCGTCCACCCGGCGCACCTCCCCGCTCCGGAGCTTGACCGTCGGCCCCTGGATCGAGTCCACCGGCACGATCCCCGCTGCCTTTCCTGGCCGTTCGACCTTCATCTGCGTCCCGACCGCGAGGAAATCGCCGAGGATGTGCAGCGTTGCCGGGTTCAAGCCCGCGGCCGCAAACCCGGTGTTCCGCGCCCGGCCGAGGCGCAGCCGGAACCCGCCCTTCCGCATCGGGTAGGAAAAGACCGGCCTCCCGCCGATCAGGTCGCGGATGTACTTGTCTTTCGGCTTGATCGCAGCGCCAGCATCATCGTCGCTGCCCTTTGCCGAAGCGCCGCCGATCAGGTCTGCAAGCCAGTCCCAGCCCTGCATCTTCATCTTCCGGACATTCGACTGGATCTTGGGTGCCTTCAGGGCGAGCCCTTCCGCGACGACGAGCGCCATCCCGCCCCGGACGGTGTTCGTCTCCACCCGCTCCAGGTTCCGGTAGCCGCTCACCTCCTGCTGCTCCGTCGGTTCGCCGTCGATGCAGACCGGACAGTTCTCGATGATCATCCGGAACTCCTTCTCGCTCGGGAGATACTGCAGGCTCATAATGTTGTTGTACTGCCGGATCTCCTCGATGTAGCGCTCCACCTCCTCGGGGCGGGAGATGTAGCGGTTGATCCCGAGCGCCTGGCGGACGTAATCACCCACAAGCACCGAGAGCGCCTGCGCCGTCCCGCCTGCGCTCCGGATCGGCCCCGCGTAGTAGATCTTCAGGTAGTCCGTCCCGTCGTCGTTCTTCCCGAGACTGACCTTTGCAATCCCTTCCGTCGGGGCGGCCACCACGCCCTCCGTCAGGAGCGCCATCGCCGCGCGGATGGCATGGTCGAGGACCTCCTCTGGCGTGGTCTCGCCGAACTTTCGCGCCACAAAATCGTCGCCGAGTCGGAGTGCCGCCTCCTCACGGGACATCTCCTGCTCGAGCTCGCGTATCCGTGCTGCGATCCCCTGGTAGCCAAGGAGCGCCTCCACGCGATCGGCAAGGTCGCTTGCCACCGGGATCTCGGTCTCTGTCCTCGGATCAAATCCCCGGGCGCGTGCAGCGGCAGCAAGGCGCATCACGGTCTCGAGCCCCGTCTCAAGTTCGCCGAAATACCGGGCGGTAGCAGGTGAGACCTCCATGCATGAAGTATGAGCCTTCCACGCATTTAGAGCAGTCGCCCGGGCTTACCACCCCTGTCCGGGCGGGCAGAGTATCGGGTCAAATATCAGAGAATCCCGGAAAACTGGATGAGATTTTCGCGAATTCCCTCTGGCGGGAGCATCTGGTCCACCCTCCCGGTCTCGAATGCGGCGCGGGGCATGTAATGTATGGCGCATGTCTGAAGGGTCTGTGCGAAGGTGGTTCCCCCGATCGACCGGATGTGACGGATCCCCTCGGCACCATCCCTCCCCATCCCTGAGAGGATCACCCCGGCAAGCCGATCCCCGTCGCGCCGTTCAAGCGATGTCATGGCGACGTCGATCGAGGGCCTGACGTATTGCACCTTTGCGTCGTCGAAGAGGCAAATCTTGCGGTTCTCGACGAGTTTCAGGTGGACGTTGCTCGGGGCCACGTATATCTTGCCATGCTCGATCTCCTCGCCGTCATCCGGAATCTGGACCTTCATAAATGAGATGTCATTGATATGGCGGCAAAGTGCACTGTTCATAGAGTGCGGCATGTGCTGGACGAGGATGATAGCAGCATCGAGGAGCGGGAACTGAGAGAAGATAACCTCCAGTGTTCGTACACCCCCGGTCGATGAACCGATGACGATGATCGTCCGTCCATCGTGGGGATGCGATACGTGACAGTCCATGCACTCCTCTCCTTACTGCAGATAATTGAGATACTCCTTTACGAGGGCCACAATCTCGTCCGCTTCAAATGGTTTTGTGATATAGTCGATGACGTGCTCCTTGAGTTCATCCAGCTCTGCGTCGGGGACATCTTTTGCCGTGAGCATTGCTATGACGTTCCCCTCCACAAGATCGCGATCGATCATCTCCCGGATCGTCTCCCATCCATCTTTCCGGGGCATCATGATGTCCATCAGGATGACGCCCCGGTACCCGTTCACGAGTTCCGCGATACAGGCATCGCCACTCTCCGCGGCGATAACCTCTATTCCCTCCGGTTCAAAAAGCTCCGCCATCACCTTGAGGATAAACGCATCGTCATCGACGACCATAATTCGCCTGTGAGAAAATTCTGCCATCCGCCCTCACTATCCCGAACTCATCAGGTTGCTAGGTAAATCCTCTCGTCTGGAAAGGTATATAACAGTGTGGATTCTTTACGGCGCATCCACTGCCTCAAGGGTGAATATGACGGCTGTGCCCATCCCCGCCCCGGCGCTCTCCGCCCATATCCGTCCTCCGTGCCGCTCCACGATCCGCCGGCAGATTGTGAGGCCTAGACCTGGAGAATCAAGATCGTGCCGGGATGCGTCCGCTTTGTAGAACTCGGCAAACGCCCTGTCGAGCTGCTCGCGGGTCATACCGATCCCGGTATCCCTGACCGAGACGACAATAGACTTCTGATCACGGATGGCATCGATGGTGATCGCTCCTTTCTTGTCTTCCAGGGATTTTACGGCATTGGCGATCAGGTTGTTGAAGACCTCGCCGAGGAGGACACGATCGGCATGGACAACAGTCCCTCCCGGGATGTTGTTGTTGAGGGTGATGGCCTTCGTTTTGAAGAGGATGGTGTAGTTCCGGAGCGTGTTATCGAGTTCCGCCTTCAGGTCGAGGGGTTCGATCTCGAGTTCGATGTAGAGGGAGTTCATCCGGGCGAGGTGCAGGGTCTTCTGGACAAGATCTTTCATGTAGGTGACGCTGTGGCCGGCGATCTCGAGAAGGCGCCGGAGATCCGGGTCCTGTTCCTGTTCGATGATCCGCGGCATGAGGGCGACCAGCGGCGTCAGAGGCGTCTTGAGGTCGTGTCCGAGCTGCGATATAAACTCGTCCTTCTGGGCGAGGAGTTTCTCCACATCGGCGGTCCGCTCCCTGACCGTCATGTCAAGTTCCTGGTTGACGAGACTGAGCTGACTCCGGAGCACCTCCAGTTCCTGGTTTTTTGCCTGGAGATTTCCTGCAAATCCCTTGAGTGCTTCTTCTGCCTGCACCCGCTGGGTGATATCGATCCCGAGCTGCAGCATCAGTGGCTTTCCATCCGTATCGGTGAACGGATAGGCATAAACACCGTATGTCTTTCCGTTCGTGTGATCCCACTCCCACTGCTCGGGACTCTTGAGGGTGAAGATCATCGCTCCCTTGCAGGGGTTGCAGGGCCTCCGGGAGCCCCGCTGCACCTCGTAGCAACGCCCTCCACCCGGGTCGCCGAAAGTCTCCCGGAACGCCCTGTTGGCAAACCGGATGGTGTGATCCTCCCCTTGCAGGGTGACGTAGGCGGGAAGGGTGTCCAGTATCGTGAAGAGGCGATGGCGTTCGGCTTTTAAGGCTGTTTCCTCCTCCCTGTAACGGGTGACATCTGAAACGCGGCAGGTGATGATGACGTCCTCGAGGCAGCGTCCCCAGAGGACGAACCAGCGTATCTTCCCGTCCCGGCCGATGAACTGCGTCTCAAGAACCACGTTGCCCGTTCCCGGCTGCGCCTGTGACAGGAATCGTTCGCGGTCATCGGCATACGGCCATATCTTTGATATCGGCAGGTTTTCGAGTTCCCTTCTTGTATATCCGAGAAGTTCTGCAAAGTCGTGGTTTGCGTCCACTATCGTCCCATCCTCGCGCCTGAGGAGAAACGCACCCCCGGGAGCCCGTTCCATCGCTTTCCGATAGTGAATCTGCTCCCGGGTTGAGTAACTGACGATCGAGGTGAGCGCTGCAAGAGCGACCATGGCAACGAAAGGGAGGACTATATCCGGATTTGGTGGGTATGCGCGCCCTGCTGTGATGCCGAGGTAGGCAAGACCGAGCACGGTTGCGGCAACGACCCCTTTTTCGCGGTAGAGATGACCGACCGCTACGGCTGGTATGAAGAGAAGAGACCAGAGGATGAGGTTGGTGCCAGGCGGTTCCACGAGGAGAGCAGCAAGGATTGCTGCACCAAACGCTCCGGCTACCAGGATATTCTGGGGTTTGCGGAGGCCGCCTTCCTGCAGGAACCGAAGGAGGCTCTCCACCATACGGGATGCCATCAGTCCTCAGGGATCTGAAGGCGGCCTGATCATTTATTGTGTGCGGGTTGGCATCCCGCTTCCAGTGCCCTGATGAGCGGTTCGGCGCCCGTCTCCCCCATCTTCCAGAGGAGGAGGGCGGCGCGTTCCTGTGTCTTCGGATCAGGGCTCTCCATCAGGCGAAGGAGTGGTTCTATGGCGGCTTCACCAATCCGTGTGAGGGCCATTGCGGCAAACGGCTGGAGGTCGGTATCGGCGTTCTCGATGACGTTGATGAAAGGTTCGACGGCGGCGGCGCCGATCTCCACGAGGGCGGCCGTTATGTACCGGCGGAAGTCGCGATCGTCTGTGGTGCGCATCGCCGCGAAGAGGGGGGCGACTGCGGGTTCCCCGATCCGCACCAGTGCGCGGGCGGCATACCAGCGGACATCGTTATTCTCGGTCTGCATCGCGGTGATGAGCGGCTCTATGGCCGCTTCTCCACCCCCGCCGAGTTCGGTGGTTGCTGCCCGGCGCGCCGCGAGAGGGCCGTCCCGGAGATCGGTGATCAGTTCTTCGATCCGGGTTCTGTCAATCATAGCGTTCAGGTACACCCTTGCTGTTGTTATGTCTTCCTTAAATCATCGAGCGCTTCCCGGGCAGCCTCGCGCACCTCAACCTCATCGTCTTCAAGCGCCCGGTTCAGGATATCGGCTGATCTGTGATCGCCGATCGCTCCAAGGGCGCGAATGGCCCCCATTCGTATGCGCAGGTTGTCACCATGCCTGAACGCCATAGTGAGTGCAGGGATAGCGGGTTTTCCGATAAGGCCGAAGGCGGCTATCGTCTCCCGCCAGAGGAGTTCGTTCTCTGACCCGAGCGCCCCTACAAGAGGTGGAATAGCCGGTTTCCCGATATCCCCAAGCGCAGATCGGGCCTGCCGGCGCACTTCATTGTCCGGATCGCTGAGCGCCTCTATGAGAGGCGGGATGCTGCTCTCATCCCCGAGCCTCCCGAGTGCCATCACTGCACTCTGCCTGATGTGTTCGCTTCCGCTGGAGAGAGCGGCGATGATCTCTGTCCGGGCGGGCTCGCCGATCGCGCCGAGGGCGAGAGCCGCCCTGCTCCGGACATAGGTGTCTTCATCGTCGAGCGCATCTATCAGCGCCGGGATGGCTGTGGGATCGCCTATATCCCCGAGAGTGACCGCGGCCATCCAGCGGACATCGACGCTCCCGCTCCTGAGGCTTGCCGTGAGCGGTTCGACTGCCGGGGTTCCCAGTTTTCCAAGCGCTTCCGCCGCCTTCCAGCGGACGCCGACCTCGGGGTCATCGAGGAGGGGGAGAAGCGGATCGACCGCGACAGGGTCGCCGGCGTCACCGAGGCACCCGGCCGCCTGGTAGCGTGTATCGGGGTCGCGGCTCGAGAGCCGGGAGATCAGCCGTCTCGTGCTCCGGTCGCATGCAGGCGCGCCGGCATCGCCTATGCGAAAGTGCAGGCCGCCGGTGTGCCTGCCTGCTATCTCGAAGAAGTGGCCGAGGAGGTATGAGGCGACGATGATGACACCCGCGCGGAAGAGGGTATTTGCTCCCACGTACCCGGTGGTGATGTAGTCGACAGCGATATGAAGCCCTGCAATCAGGATTCCCGGGTATATTGCGTGTTTGCGGTACCAGTATGTAGCCGGGATGAGCACAAGGTAGAAGAGATCCCCATACGCGATATCAGCATTGGAGAACAGATGGGTGGTTATCTCCAGAAAGGCGATGAGTCCTGCGGTCAGGATGAGAACCGCAAGCCTGCTCCATGCCGTCTTCGTGAGCCTCATCCTTGATGAAAAGGTGCGGGCCATCCTGATAAAAGCATGTGCCGGGGCGATGGGGGGGCAGGAATGGCTGCATCCCACCAAACCACCTTACCGTTGCCCTGCAACGGCAGTCTTCGGCCTTCCGGCACCGGCCTCTTCGAGCTTCGTGAGCGATGCCTCGATGAACGCGGGGATGTCATCGGGCTGCCTGCTCGAGACCAGGTTGCCGTCGATGTACTCCGCACCCGCGTTCCTGATATCCTGCGCAACAGATCTCCATCCGGTGATCCTCCGGCCACTGAGCACCTGCGCCGTGATCAGGAGAACCGGTTTACCACTCCCGATGAACCGCCGCACGAACTCGACGGGTGCGTCATGAGCCCGAAGTTGTCAGGCGATACGTCCGATGCGTTCCGGTCGATCGTGACCGGCGTCTGCTCTTTCTTTCCGTGCACGGTCTCTCCCGCCGAGAGGTCGACGTGGATGAGATCGTGGCCTGCCTCCCAGAACGCCTTTGCAGGCTCTGTATACTCGATATCCTCAAACATATCTGTGATCAGGACCGCTATTCTGCTCACCATCATACCTCCCCTGGCCTCTGGACCCGGCACCGGATCGATCCTGCCAGGAGATACAATGCTACCGGGCGGGGCGATCGATCCTGCCAGCCCATCCCGGCCGTCATTACGGCATCCTCGTGTGCATCGGAGCGATCGCTATACCTATTTATAGCCCTGCGCAGAAACCGGAGGTATATGGCTGCACCGAACCGGAACACGGAGGGGGATCTGGCTGGAAGAGGATTCCAGCCCGGATGGCATACCCTTTCGGCGGATGAGATCGAGCGAAGACTCGGCACCGATCCATCCGGTTTGAGCGCAGAGGAGGCACAGGAGCGGCTGCATCATCATGGGCCGAACGTCCTCCAGGAAGAGGCGCGGGAGACCCGTCTCCAGGTATTTCTCCGTCAGTTCAAGAGCATCCTCATCATCATCCTGATCATCGCGGCGGTGGTCTCGTTCCTCGTCGGCGAATCCCTGGATGCCGCTGCCATCCTCATCATCGTCGTTTTAAACGCCCTCCTCGGGTACTCACAGGAGCGCCAGGCGGGAGATGCGATAGAGGCGTTGAAGAAGATGCTCGTCCAGCACGCCGTGGTCGTTCGGGACGGAGCACGGCAGGAGATCGACGCTTCCGGGATTGTGCCGGGGGATATCGTCCTCCTCGATATGGGGGAGCGGGTGCCTGCCGATATATCCATCATCGAGGCGACGTCGCTCGAGGTCGATGAAGCGCCGCTGACCGGGGAGTCGGCACCGGTGGAGAAGGCGTCAGGCCCTCTCCCCGCCGAAACTCCCCTTGCCGAGCGGCGCAACATGGTGTTTGCCGGCACGACGGTGGCGAACGGGCACGGCCGGGGTGTTGTGGTCGCCACCGGGATGCAGACTGAGTTCGGCCGGATCGCCGGCCTCTCCCAGCGGGTCGCGGATGAGACGACGCCGCTTGCCCGGCAGATGGACCGCCTCGGTCGCGACCTCGGGCTGATCGCCCTCGGGATAGCCGCACTCGTGGTCGTCATCGGCCTCCTGCAGCAGCGGGGCTTCCTTGAGATGTTCCTCGTCGGTGTCTCACTCGCAGTAGCGGTGATCCCGGAAGGGCTTCCGGCGGTCGTGACGTTGACGCTCGCCATCGGGATCAAGACCATGATGCGGAAGAACTGCCTGATCCGCCACCTCCCGGCATCGGAGACACTCGGCGCGGTCTCGGTGATCTGCACCGACAAGACCGGGACGCTCACCCGGAACGAGATGACGGTCGTCCGGGTGAGAACGCCCGATACGGAGGTCGCGGTCACCGGGGCGGGGTATGCTCCGGAAGGAGAGTTCTTCGTCGAGGAGAATCCCGTCGATCCGCTCACTGATCCCGGGCTTCGGCAGTTCCTCCGAACCTCCCTCCTCTGCAACCACGCGACCCTTGCGCTCGAAGAGGGGGGGTGGCGGGTCTTCGGCACTCCGACCGAGGGAGCGCTCGTCGTCGCGGCGGAGAAGGCCGGCCTCTCCCGTGACGATGCACCGGAGGCAGAGAGAGAGTTCTCGTTCAACTCCACCCGGAAACGGATGACGATCATCTATCCCGAAGAGGGAGGATATGTCGCCCACGTGAAGGGGGCACCGGAAGTTCTCCTCGCCCGTTCGTCCCGGGTGCTCCGGGAAGGATCGGTTGTCCCGCTCACGGATGAACTCAGGAGTGTGCTTCTTGCCGGGATTGAGGAGTACGCGTCGCAAGGCCTTCGGGTGCTTGGAGCTGCCTGCCGCCCGCTCTCCGCCGGTGTCGAATGGACGGCTGATAGTGTGGAGAGCGATCTCATCTTCCTCGGGTTTGCCGGGATCGTCGATCCTGCACGACCAGAGGCGGCGGAGGCGATACGGCTCTGCCGGAGCGCCGGTATCGACGTCATCATGATCACAGGGGACAATCCGCTGACCGCCCTCACCATAGCCCGGGACCTCGGTCTATCGAGCATTGAGGCGATGACCGGGGCCGAACTTGAAGCGCTCGCCGATGATGAACTTGCAGAGCGCCTCCGGACGACAAAGGTCCTCTCCCGGGTCACCGCGGAGCACAAACTCCGGGTGATCGATATCCTCTCCCGCGACCAGGAGGTCATCGCCATGACCGGCGACGGTGTCAACGATGCTCCAGCACTCAAAAAAGCGAGTATCGGGATAGCCATGGGCATCAAAGGGACGGATGCGGCGAAGGAGTCGAGCGACATGGTGCTCGTTGACGACAACTTCGCAAGCATCGTTGCCGGCGTCGAGGAGGGAAGGCGGGAGTACGACAACATCTCCCGGTTCACCCGCTACCTCCTCTCCTCGAACGTCGGCGAACTTGTCGCGATCGTCGGCGCGCTCCTCCTCGGCCTGCCGCTGATCCTTATCCCCGTCCAGATCCTCTGGATCAACCTGATCACCGACGGCCTCACCGCCCTCGCCCTCGGCCTCGAACCCGCCGAGCGGGACGTCATGCAGCAGCGGCCGCGCGACCCGCGGGAGTCCATCCTGACGCGGAACGCCTACCTTGTCATCCTGATCATCGGGATATGGATTGGTCTTTTGACCATCTACGTCTTCTCCGGTCTCCACGAGGTCGACCTCGACCGGGCGCGGACGATGGCGTTTACCGGCCTCATCATCTTCGAGCTCTACAACGTGCTGAACTTCCGATCGTTCCGGTTCCCCCTCCACCGGATCGGGTTCTTCACGAACCCCACCCTGATCCTCGCGATCCTCGGGAGCCTCGCCCTCCAGGCGCTGGTTGTCTACGTCCCGGTCTTCAACGTCTTCCTCGGAACTGCGCCCCTTACCCTCGCCGACTGGGGGCTCCTCCTCCTGCTCGGTCTCCCGGTGCTGCTTGCCGGGGAGGCATATAAGGCGCTTAAACTCCGAAACGAGGGAGGAAATACGGGTACAGAGAGATCTTCGGCGGCGGACTGAATCCGGTGGGACACAGATCCCTCCGCCGGGTTCCCCCTCCCGGCGGCAGATATAACCGGTATGATTAAGGAAAAACCGTGCGTACCTGAATTCTACTATTTGTTCTTTCCAGGGAGTCCTATGTCAATATACCAGTCTATTATCGTGCGCCCTGCCGCACCGGGCCCCGACCACCGGGGTGATGGCGTATGATCGTCGGACCGGAACTGATCGCCGTCGTGGTCTTCATCATCACCTACGCGCTCATCATCGATGAGCGGATTCATCGCGCAGTAGTCGCGATGGTCGGTGCTTCGGTCGTTGTCCTCCTCCACATCGTCCCCTGGGAGATGATCCCGGAGTACATCGACCTCGGCACCATCTTCCTCTTGATCGGGATGATGATCATCGTCAACACCGCCCGCGGCAGTGGTCTTTTCGAGTATATCGCCATAAAAACTGCGAAACTTGCGAAAGGGAGCCCTATCCGGGTGCTCTTGCTCTTCTCACTCGTGACAGCTCTGACAAGTGCGTTCCTCGACAACGTCACGACAGTTCTCCTCATCACCCCGATGCTGCTCTACGTTGCAAGCGTCATGAAGGTCAATCCCATGCCCTTCCTCATCGCCGAGATCTTTGCCTCCAACATCGGCGGTGCGGCGACGCTCATCGGTGATCCCCCGAACATCATGATCGGTTCGGCTGCCGGTCTGACGTTCAACGAGTTCATCATCAATATGGCGCCGATGATGGTCGTCAACCTCGTTGTCGTCATGGGGATGCTCGCCCTCATCTACAGGAAAGAACTCCACGTCTCGCCCGATGAGCAGGCAGGAATCGAGAAGACGTTTGCGGATTTGAACGAACGAGAAGCGATCCGCGACTGGCCGCTCTTCAAGAAGTCGGTCGTCGTCATCGCGCTCGTCATCGGGATGTTCTTCATCCACGACCAGCTCGGTCTCGAACCCGCCCTCGTAGCCTTGATCGGCGCGTCCATCCTCCTCTTCTGGAGCAGGCAGCAGCCCGAGGAGATATTCGAGAAGATCGAGTGGCCGGCGCTCTTCTTCTTCGGTGGGCTCTTCGTCGTCGTCGGCGCTCTCGTCGAAACCGGCGTGATCGCAAGTGTCGCGGCGTTCGTGGTCGAGAACGTCCACTCGGAGGGTGAAGCCATCCTGATCATCACCTGGTTCTCGGCGATCGCATCGGCCATCGTCGACAACATCCCCCTCACCGCTACCCTGATCCCCCTCATCCACGGGATGAGCGGGTCGATGGACATCTACCCACTCTGGTGGGCGCTCTCGCTCGGCGCCTGCCTTGGCGGGAACGGCACGGTTATCGGTGCATCGGCAAACGTCGTCGTCCTCGGGATCGCCGCACGGAACGGTTTTGTCGTCACCTTTGTGGAGTTCCTGAAGGTGGGGATGCTCGTGCTCTTCGTCACGGTAGCGATCGGAACGGCGTTCCTCTGGATCAATTTCGTCGCCCTGTGATCCGGTCGCAGGCAGCCCGGGTCACGGACTCCGGCGGGCTGCCTCGACCTCTCGGAGGCGGCCGATGACCCATTTATGCGCGGTTGCGGCGGCTTCTCGAACCGAAGTGCTCGGGTCCTCGCTTCGAATCCGCTCAAGCGGCTCCTGTGCTCTCGGATCTGCGAGTGCCCCGAGTGAGAGGGCAGCCTGTGTTCGGATAAACTCATCCTCATCCGAGAGCGCCCGGATCAACCCGTCGATATCCCGGGCATTTCTCATTGCATCGATATCGTCCTCGGTAGCCATGGCGATCTCTTCGGCAGGTTTTCAGCGTATATATGCTTTCACCTGCCCGCAGCCTTCCGGGCAGCAAGACTCGCCGCCACCTGGGTGTGGGCGATCGAGGC
>JAAZGM010000178.1 GCA_012511245.1 Methanomicrobiales archaeon
AATCGAACCCCGATAGCAGTGACCTCTGGCAGGATCAACCAGAATTTGGAAGTATGCACACTACTAAACTTGGGAGGAATTAGCGGTTACTGAACAAATTTCCGCATTGCCAATGCCAACGTCAGAACCAACCCGCGTCATTGCGCGGTCGCGTTGATTCTCCATCAAACAGGAAAACAATGTTCGTTTTACGACTATTTAAACATTTGTTTCCTGCATCAGATTCGAGACGATCTCGAACCTTCATGTCCGTTTTGAATACAGGGAAACTCAGCCTGAATCAGGCCCGAGAAGTTCTCCCGCGTGAGAATAAACGTTTGTGCTTCATTGCATATAAACGTTTCATCCCGCCCGGGATCTGTTCTGGAGAACCACTGAGGAACTCCGACCCGATCAGAGGAATCATCCGGAATTTCACGTTCCGAACCCCCCGCATGCTTCACCTGTGCAGGAACATATGTTTGTGAGTCATCACATATAAACATTTGTTTCCATCCAGGTTCCGAGTCAGAAATCAATCACATATTCCCGACCCGACCGCCCCGGTGCACCCAGAACATGGGCGCAGAGGGCAAATCTTGTGAGAATACATATTGAATCTCCAGACATATAAACATTGTCTCCCTGCATCAGACCCGACTTGAACATCGGGCCCTCATGAACAGTTGAGGGGACGCGGAACAGACCACCCCGGGGGGCTGCACGATCCTGCGTCCTGACAACACAGCCTTACAATGTTGTCACCAATGCTATATAAGCATTTCCCTGCTTTGTCGGATCAAAGCAGAGGGCTTTGATCCCCATAAATGTTGAGATACCCCGGCAACCTGCACATTTCATGCAGAAATTGCACGGATTTTACTCCCAACTTGACTATTACATGTTGTAGGTAGAGATATTTAAACATTTACTCCCCTCCACCCTGAAATACAAGAGACCACCGCAAAAACACCCGGTTCAAGCACTCAGAAGTGATCATCAGGCACCTGGTGAACAGAAAAAACTCATGCGCGCAGTGTTATCTCTCGTGATTCAAACGTGTTTAAAAGAAGGAAAGGGAAAACAACGCCACCAGACAGAAGATCAGATCTCCTCTTCGTCATCGTCATCGGGGATCTGTTCGCCGATGTAGATCTCACCGAAGAACTCGTCCTGCCAGAGCGCGAGCTGTCCTTCAAGCATCAAGAACAGAAGCGGGATGTAGACTTCGCGACGACTCCGCCCCAGGGTGCCGGAGAGTTCACCAAGGGTCAGAATATCGCCCTTATGGGCAGCGCGCCGGAACTCCTCCATGACGACAGTGACCGCGCCCTGGTATCCCTCGTCGTGCGCCACCGCCACCACATCCCTGGCATCGAGATCGAGATCCACCTCTCTCGGCGCAGAGACCTTTCGCCGTTGCCGGCGGCGCTGCTCCTTCTCCGCCGTCTTGAGCTGCTTGATGAGTTCATAGAGCGTGACCGGCGGGCGTTTCCGCAGGTGCTTTCGCCCCAGGCGTCGCTGGATCTCACGCTCCAGGCGATCGATCGGCTCGATATCCCCCGCCGACTCGATATCGAACCCGAACTCCTCAAACGAGTCATCCTCATCGTCGATGAACGAGTCACCCTCCTCCTCCTCGCCCCAGCCATCGAGATAGTCCGACTTCAGGCGCAGCAGGCACGCAGCATAAAAGAGCGTCCTTCCTGAAACCCGCAGGTCGAGTTCCTTCCTCCGGTCGAGTTCGGCGAGGAAGCGGTCGGTCACATCCACGATATCGATGTTCCAGGGATCGACCTCTCCCCGCTCGGCCATGCCGGCCAGAATCTCGATGGGTTCCTCATCCATTGTTCTGTACACCGGTCACGTAGGTGCTCTTGTCGGCGCGGATAGTCACGCCCACGATCCTGTCGGCGCGCTCGATCATCGGTTTTCGGAGCGAGACGATGATCGACTGTGCGCTCCCCGAGAGTTCGTTCATCATGGCGGCGATCCGCCCGACGTTGTTCCCGTCGAGGAACATATCCACCTCATCGAGCGCATAGAACGGCGCGGGCATATACTGCTGGATGGAGAAGATAAACGCAAGTGTGGTGAGAGATTTTTCGCCCCCCGAGAGCGCCGAGAGGAGGTGGACTTTCTTGTCGCGCGGCTGGACTGCAAACGTCATGCCGCCGGAGAAGGGGTTCTCTTCATCGTCAAGGACGAGTCGCCCGCTCCCGTCGGTCAGGCGCGCGAAGATGTCGCGGAAGTTCGTATCGATCGCGACAAAAGCCGTCATGAAGGCATCGTACTTCATCTTCTCGTACCTCTCGATCCGCTCTAGAAGCATCATCCGCTCCCGCGAGAGCACCTCCTTCTTCCCCGTCCGCTCCTCGACGCGGGCGGCGACCCGGTCGCACTCCTCGATCGCGAGCATGTTCACCGCGCCAATCTTTTTGAGCGCCCGCTCGGCCTCCGCGATCCCGGCATCGATTGCAGCGAGATCGAGATCACTCTCCACATCGCCTGCCTGCTCCCGAAGCAGCGCGAGCTCCGATAACAGCGTCCGCTCCCGTTCTTCAAGAGCACCGATCTGCATCCGGATCCGTTCCAGTGCACCCGAAATATCGAGAGAGCGTTGATCGAGCACCCGGATCTCTGCAAGGATCCGGTCACGCTTCTCATGCAGCCCGGAAAGTTCATCAGAGAACTCCTTCTGCCGCGCCTCAAGCTCACCGATCAACCGACGCTGATCCTCGATCTGATCCTCCGTTGCCGTGATCTCGCCGTCGATCTCCTGATTTTTCGCCTCAAGGCGGTTCCGCTCCGTAGTGAGTTCCTCGATGCGGTTTGCGAAGTGCTGGCGTTCGCGCTTGACATCAGTGATATCAGCGTCCTTGTTCCGGAGACGGCGCTCGACATCCTCGACAGTTTTACGGATGATCTCGTAGCGCTCAGTGAGCTCCGGAACCTCAGTATCATCGAGTTTCTTCTTGAGATCGTCGATCTCTGCCGAGACCTGCGCAATCTCGCCGGTTATCCGCTCGAGATCAGCCTCAAGCCGGACAAGTTCCTCGCCTCCGGTCCTCGCAGCGTCGGCCATCTCCCGAAGACTCTCTTCGAGCGTCCGTTTTTCGCCGGAAAGCACCTCAATCCGCTTCTGGAACTCGCCCACCATCATCCGGTGGCGCGCGACCTGCTCATCGATCGAACTCCGTTCCGCTCGCTTTGCCTCCGCGGCCACGGCGAACCGGCCGATGGACGCCTCGATCTCACCCGCTTCCGCCTCGAGTTCGGCGAGCTTTGCGCGGACTCGCGCGATCTCGTCGTCGACCGCCACCCCGAACCCGCGGATCTTCTTTGTCTGCGACCCGCCGGTCATGGCACCGCTCCTCTCGACGACCTCTCCATCGATGGTGACCATCTTGTAGCGGCCCATCAGCCGCCGAGCACGGTCAAGAGTATCCACCACCACTGTTGAGCCGAAGACAACGCGGAAGGCGCGGTCAAATGCCGGGTCAAACTCCAGGAGATCGACCGCGTAGCCGACGATCCCGGGGTCAGCCTCAAGCGGCGAGAGGATGGGGGGGCGGAGTTTGTTGAGCGGCAGGAACGTGACCCGCCCGAGCCGGTTCTCCTTTAAGTAGCGGATCGCATCGGATGCCACCCCGTCAGTATCGACGACGATCCACCTGAGCCTGCCCATCGCCGCCACATCGAGCGCGGTCGCATACTCCGGCGGCGCCCGGCCGAGTTGCGCGACAGCGCCGTGAACACCCTCCATACCGAGGACGACATCCATCGCCTTCCCGCCGGCATCGCCCTGCGCCTGCTGCTGCGCCTCAAAACGCATCAGGTTCTGCTGGTTCTCCCGGATCTCCTTCTGCAGCCGATCAAGCGCTGACCGGCGTCCGAAAAGCGTGCTCTCCGCTTCAGAGAGATCGTGCTCGATCCGGCGCTTTTGTGCTTCACAGTCAGCCATCGAGGAAGAGTACTCTGCGATCTGCTCCTGTTTGTTCGTGAGTTCCTCCTCGATCTGAACGAGCCGCGCATCCAGGCGTTCCCGCTCCGACGTCCGCATCCGGCTCTTCTCGATGAATAGATCCTGCTCACGGAGGATCTTCGATCGGAACTCCTTCTTGCTCTCAAGGTCCTGCATCTGTGCGAAGAGCTGGTTTTTTACCCCTTCGACCTCCTTGCTCTCGCTTGCGATACGATCTTCGACCTTCTTCATCTCGTCGCGCTGCACCGCGAGTTCCATCGCCATATTTGCCCGGTCGATCGAGAGGTTGCGGATCTGCGCGGCACACTCCTCGACCTTCGCCCCGGCGCGTTTGCTATCGAGGTAGACCCGCTGGATTGCTTCGGCGTTCTCGTCCCGGTTGACCTTCAACCGTTCGATGGTCTTCTCGCCGAGTTTGATCGTGCTCCGCGCCTCTTCGAGCCGGCCGACGAGTTCGAGATACTCAGGTCCACTCTTGTGGTTTATCTCCTCCTCGACAGCCTGCCGGCGTCCATGCGCCTCCTCGATCTCACCCCGGACAACCCCGGCCTCGCTCTCGGTGCGTACGAGCGCAGCCTGCTGATCGTGCATGAGATCGTGAAGGGTGCCGATCTCCTGCTCCTTCTGCCGAACAAGCGCTGCCCCCCGGCATTGTCCGAAGTGCTCCAGTTCCTCCTGCCACCGCCGGTACTCCATCGCCTGCTCACGTTCGTGCTGGAGAGCATCCAGCCGCGCCACAAGTTCGGAGAGGAGGATCTCCTCGCGCTCGATACGTTCCCGCACCACCTCAAGCTCCGAGAACGCCTGCTCACGCTTGTGATCGAACTCAGCGACACCCGCGATCTCATCGATGATCTTCCGGCGCTCACCGTCACTCATCTCCATGATACGGGTGATATCGCCCTGCATCACAACGTTGTAGCCTTCCGGCTTGATCCCGATCCGTGCAAGGAACTCGATGACGTCACCCTGTTTGCAGAGGCGGTTGTTGAGGTAGTTATAACTGTAGTATCCCGTCGGCGTCCGCTTGATCCGGCGGCGGATCGTCGTGCCGTCCGAGAACGTGACCGTCACCTCAGCGGTGTTCTTCCCGGTGTTGACGTTGATGAGATCGGTCAGTTTCTCGGCTCGCAATCCCCGTGCGCCCGAAAGAGCCAGAACAAAGAGGATACTATCGATGATGTTGCTCTTTCCCGAGCCGTTCGGGCCTGAGATTACGGTAAATCCTTCAAAAAAAGGAATTTTTGTCTTCCTCGCAAAAGATTTGAAGTTGTCAATCTCAAGCTGCGTGATGTACAAGGACGCGACTCCCGTTATCTATCGATCGAGGTCGACGGTATCATCCTCATCAGCCTGGATGACGTCATCAATGGGGCGTTTCTTCTGCTCGACGAAGAGCTTGCGCTCAGACGGTTTACCGCTCTTTCCCCGGCCCTTCGCCGCAGCGATCCCTGAGCCGGTGCTGGCGACGATGTACTCTGATGACCGCCTCGCCTCCGGTCTCAGCGTCCCGTCGTTCTGCATGATGAGTTCAAGATCCCTATCATCCACAGGGTCAGGAACGGGCGCCCGCTGTGCCGCCTGACGCGCCGGGGTTTTCTGATCCGCGGTATGTGCAGGCCGGGGCTCGGCCATGATGCGCGGCTCAGCTTTGAGGCTGAGCCCGGCCTTTTTTGTCTCAGCCGCCGCTTTCCGGCGCTCATCTATATCCCGCAGGATCTTCATCGTCACGGACTTGACGTCCAGAACCTCTTCCATCAGGCCTTTCACTATGGCCTCAAGCTCCCGCACCTTCCGCTCAAGATCGCGCAGGCGCTCATCATCCGCCTCCTGTACCGGCGGCTGCTCCAGATCTTTCATCGTCTCCATCTCCTTCTCGCGCTCCGCAAGTTCTCGCTCAAGAAACCGTATCCTTGCATCCTTTTGTGCCATTATCTCCCTCAAACTAATCCTTGATAATAATTACGTAATAATATTACTATAGATTCCTCAAAAGAAGAAGTATTACATTTAATCCAGAGCGCAAGCAAAGAGACAGAGAAATCCCGGTGGCCGCTACGGACGGCTCCACAGTCGTCGCTCTGACATAAAAGAAAGCATATTACCTCTACGGAGCAACCCTTTTTCTGCATGTCCAGTCTGGCAAACTTCGATCCTGAAGTTGCAGGCCTCATCGAGAAGGAGCGCCTGCGTCAGGTCAATGGGTTGGAACTGATCGCCTCTGAGAACGTCGTGAGCAAGGCGGTTCTCGAAGCGATGGGGTCCATCATGACCAATAAGTATGCCGAGGGGTACCCCGGCAAGCGGTATTACGGCGGATGCGAGTACCACGATCTCGTGGAGGATCTGGCGCGCGACCGGCTCTGTGAACTCTTCGGAGCAGAGCACGCGAACGTCCAGCCCCACTCGGGAAGCCAGGCAAACCAGGCGGTTTACTTCGCCTATCTCGGCTACAAGGACAAGATCATGAGCCAGAGCCTCACACAGGGCGGTCACCTCTCGCACGGGTCACCGGTCAACATCACCGGGCGCTGGTACTCCATCTTCCACTACGGTGTCGACTCCGAGTCCGAGACGCTCGACTACGCGGCGATCGAGGAGATGGCCCGGATCGTGAAACCGCAGATGATCGTCTGCGGCGCAAGCGCCTACCCGCGTGAGATCGACTTCAAGGCCTTCCAGGAGGTCGCCGATACCGTCGGCGCGAGATGTATGGCCGATATCGCCCACATCGCCGGGCTCTGCGCGACCGGGTACCACAACTCCCCCGTCGGGGTCGTCGACATCGTGACGACGACGACGCACAAGACCCTGCGCGGCCCCCGTGGCGGCGCCATCATGTGCAGCAAGGAGGACGCGGCCGCAATCGACAAGTCGATCTTTCCGGGGATGCAGGGCGGCCCGCTGATGCATACGATCGCAGCAAAGGCGGTCTGCTTCAAGGAGGCATTGACCACATCGTACAAAGACTACTGTGGACAGGTCGTCAGGAACGCACGGACACTCGCCGACGTCCTTGCAAGCGAAGGGCTCGACCTCGTCGCCGGCGGGACCGATAACCACCTCATCCTCCTCGACCTGACCGGTGTCTCCACAAACGGCGAGCACCTCACGGGGCTTCTCGCCGAGACCGCCCTTGGAGAGGCAGGGATCACCGTGAACAAGAACACCATCCCCCGCGAGCAGCTCAGCCCCTTCGTGACGAGCGGTCTACGGATCGGCACGCCCGCCGTCACCTCGCGCGGCATGAAGGAGGAGGAGATGAAGCAGATCGGCCACTGGATCACCCGGGTCGTGAAGGATATCGCGAAGGATAAGACCTCGAAGAAGGCGATCACCGAAGTGAGAGAAGAGGTTATTGCCCTCGCGAGCAAGTATCCCCTCTACCCTGACGTAGCATGATCCTCGATGGCAAAGCGGTCTCGGAGAAGAGGCTCGAGATCCTGAAAGAGAAGATAGAAGAGTCCGGACTCTATCCGCGCCTTGCGACCGTCATCGTGGGCGAGGACCCCGCATCGCAGATGTATGTCCGCATGAAGCACCGGGCGTGCGAACGCGTCGGTATCGGGTCGATCGGGATTGAGCTCCCGGCGGACGCCACGACCGGGCGTGTGCTCGAAGCGGTCACACGCCTCAACGATGATCCCGACATCAACGGCATCCTGGTCCAGTTGCCGCTCCCCGCCGGGCTCGACACTACCCGCGTCATCGATGCGGTTGCGCCGGGAAAAGACGTGGACGGGTTCCACCCCTGCAACCTCGGCAGGCTGTTTTCCGGAAGCCCGGTCTTTTCGCCCTGCACACCGCAGGGGGTCATGACGATCCTCGAAGAATACAAGATCCCGATCGCAGGGAAACGGGCGGTCATCGTCGGCCGGAGCATCGACGTCGGCCGACCTATGGCGGCTCTCCTCCTGAACGCCGATGCGACCGTCACGATATGCCACTCAAAGACCGAGAACCTTGCGGCGGAGATGCAAAACGCTGACATCCTGATCAGCGCCATCGGGAGAGCGAAGTTTGTCGGGCCGGAGATGGTGAAAGAGGGCGCGACGGTCATCGATGTTGGAATCAATCAGGACGAACAGGGCAGGCTCTGCGGCGACGTCGATTTTGAGGCGGTGAAAGGCCGTGCAGGAGCAATAACCCCGGTTCCCGGAGGCGTCGGCCCCATGACCATCGCGACGCTGATGGAGAACACGTTCAGGGCGGCCAAGATGAGGACATGCGACAACAACACTGTGTGGTAAACCGTCTCCGGATCGGCGGCGGCGCCCCCGTCCGCCTGATGGGCGTCATCAACTGCAGCCCCGAGTCGTTCTACCGGGGTTCCTACATCCCGGCCGGAGATGTATACGACCGCGCCCTCGCCATGACGGCGGCGGGCGCCGATATGATCGATCTCGGGGCGCGAAGCACCGCCCCGGGCTCTTCTCCCATCACTGTCGCTGAGGAAGCGGCGCGGGTGAATGCAGCCCTTTCTGAACTTGACGGGACCGGGATCACCCTCTCGGTAGACACCCGGAATGCGGAGGTGCTCGAGGCTGCTCTCCGCCACGACGTCCATGCGGTGAACGATATCTCCGGACTTGCCGATGAGCACTATGCAAAGGTCGTTGCCAATGCCGGGCTCCCGGTCTTTGCGATGGCGAGTTTCCGGGAACCGGGCGACGCCGTCGGATTTGCTGCCACGAAAGATGCCCTCGAAACGGTCGTCAGCCGATGTGCGCATCTCGGGATCGAGGAGTATGTCCTCGACCCCGCCGTTGGGCGATGGGTTTCCGAGCGGACGAGCGAGGATGACTGGGAACTCTGCCGGAACTTCACCTCGTTCCTCGATTTCGGCCGCCCGATGCTCGCGGCGGTCTCGCGAAAGACATTCATCGGCGACCTGCTCGGCCGCCAGCCCGAGGATCGGCTCGCGGGCACCCTAGCGGTCACGACGATGCTCGTCTCGGCGGGCGCAGCCATCGTGCGGAGCCACGATGTCGCCGAGACCGCCGACCTCCTGCGGGTCCATGCAACGATGAGGCAGATATGACAACATCTTCATTCTCGATATATGGTCTTGCGACCCCCCTGCTCTGCCCCGGCGACGACGTCGCGGCGTACCTTCTCTCGTCCGTCGAACGCTCGGCCGCCGGGAGGTTTGAGGCAGGCGACGTCGTAGTCATCGCGGAATCCGCTCTCGCTACTGCCGAGGGGCGGGTCGTGAGGCTCACCGATGTTGAGCCCTCGGCGGAGGCACTCCAGTTCGCCGAAGATTATCAGATGGATCCCCGCCACGTCGAGGTGGTGCTCCGCGAGAGCGATCGGGTCGTCGGGGGCATCCCGGGATTCCTGCTCTGCATGAAGAACGGGACGCTCCTCCCGAACGCGGGGATCGACGCCTCAAACGCCCCGGAGGGCTCGCTCGTCCTCCTCCCCCTTGACCCGGATGCATCCGCGGCGCGTATCCGTACAGCGATCATGGAGCAATCCAGGGCCGATATCGGGGTGATCGTCATCGATTCCCGGACACACGCGATGCGTCTCGGGTGCTCGGGGGTTGCGATCGGGTGTTCGGGCATCCCTTCGGTGGTCGATGAGCGCGGGAAAAAAGATCTCTTCGGCCGCGAACTCGAGGTCACGAAGAGAGCGGTCGCGGACTGCATCGCATCCGCTGCCGAACTCGTGATGGGCGAGGCAGGGGAGTGCGTTCCTGCTGCCGTTGTACGGGGGATCGGGCTTCCCATCGGCGATTATGCCGGGGTTGCCACGATTGACGCTTCAGAGTGCCTCTTTATGGGCGTTGCGCTGCACACCGACCCGTCCCTTCTCATCGATGGCAAGAGAGAACCCTGAATTTTCCAGGTACTCCCTGCTCTTCCTCCCTTTTCCGTGGATGAGGATCTCGACCAGGTCCTCCTTCTCGTCGATATCGGTCGACATCCGGAACGAATCGATCACCTCGACGGAGAACCCGCACTCTTCTGCGATCCGCATGTGATCGAAGAAACTTGCGCCATAGTAGTCGGCGCGGAAGCACCGCGGCTTTTTCAAGAATATGATGTTCGTTCCGCCGCCCCGCCCTGGCACGATGGACATATCCTTCTCGGTCCGGATCAGCCGCTGGATATCCCCCGCAGTCACCAGGGGGAGATCGGCCATGATGATGAGCGCGGGGCAGTGGAACTGGCCGAGCGCCCAGTTGATGGCGTCGTTGAGCGATTCTTTCCGGACGGCGATGAGCGCGTTCTCGTGATGGAAAGGGTGCGTGCAGAGGAGGGTCGCGCTGCACCCGGACTTCAGAACGGCAGCGATCACATCCTCAAGCATCGCCCGGGCGAACGCTTCCCGCTCCTCCTGGTCAAGGATGCAGGAGAGGCGCGTCTTTGGGTTTACCGGCTTAAAGGGGATGAGCGCATGAAAGTACATTGTGAAACGGTTGTCAGGGCTGCATCAAAAAGGCATCGTTTTCCTGACGGCGGAAGAAGGAGAGCATGGCGATATCAGAAGCATCCCGGCCGACTGTACCGCACCCCCTCGGCACGGCATTCGGGGCTCTGCGAACCCCTGAGAGGCTCTGTCTCCGAAGGTTGATGTAAGGTGGTGCCGACATATATCCATGCACCGCCGCGTGATCACCTACTCACGAAACGCATTTCTCCCCCTGACGACGGTCTGCCAGAACCACTGCGGCTACTGCTGTTTCCGCACCCCCGTCGGAGAAGGCTGCGTCATGCCACCCGATGAGGTTCTCCGGACGCTGGATGCAAGCGCAGCTCTCGGGTGCACGGAGGCGCTCTTCACCTTTGGGGAACGACCGGGCGCGGTGCCAGGTTTTAGCGGGATGCTCGGGCGATTCGGCTACGCGGACATCCTCGACTACGTCTACGACCTCTCCCTCGCGGCCATCGAACGCAACCTCCTCCCGCACACCAACGCGGGCATCCTCACCTACGAGGAGCTCGACCGGCTCCGCGAGGTGAACGCGAGCATGGGGCTGATGCTCGAGACGACCGCGGACGTTCCGGCGCACTACAACTCCCCGGGGAAGGACCCCGCGGTCAGGATAGAGATGATCGAGAACGCCGGAAGACTCTCGATCCCGTTCACGACCGGCATCCTGCTCGGGATCGGCGAGACGATGGACGACCGAGAGGATTCGCTTTCGGTCATCGCCGACCTCCATCAGCGCTTCGGCCATATCCAGGAGGTCATCATCCAGAACTTCTGCCCGAAACCCGGTACCGCGATGGAAGATGCAGCGGTCCCCGGCCCCGACGAGATCTGCGCGACGATAAGCCTCGCCCGCGAGATCCTTCCCGTCGATGTCGCCGTCCAGATACCCCCGAACCTTGCGGACGCATCCCGCCTCATCGGGTGCGGCGTGGACGACCTCGGCGGGATATCGCCGCTCACCATCGATTATGTCAATCCCGAGCACTCCTGGCCGCAGATCGACGAACTCCGGCAACTCGTCGGGGATGCAGAACTTCGCGAACGGCTCTGCATCTACCCGCACCATATCGAGCGGGGCTGGTTCTCTCCCCGGCTCGAGCCTTTGATCCGGCGGCTCACGGAGAGGATTGCCACACCCGACCAGGGCACAGGAGCATAACCTCATGATAAATCCCGACAACACATATCAGGAGATTCGACCATGAAACAGGCTGACCTCCTCTACACGGGGAAGGCGAAATCCGTCTACCGCACCGACGACCCGGAGGTATACATCATGAAGTTCCGGGACGACATCACGGCATTTGACGGTGGGAAAAAGGACACCCTGGCCGGAAAGGGGAGATACAACGCGGAGGTCTCGACCTTCATCTTCAGGTACCTCGGGGAGCACGGGATCAGGACGCACTACATCGAGAGCATCGAGCCCGGCGTCATCGCCGTGCAGAATCTTACGATGATCCCGCTCGAGGTGATCGTGAGAAATGTCGCGGCCGGCTCGATCGTGCGAAATTACCCCTTCCGGGAAGGCGCCCCGCTCGACCCGCCGGTGATCGTCATCGACTACAAGAGCGACGCGCATCACGACCCGATGCTGAACGACGAACTGATCTACGCGCTCGGCATCGCGACGCCCGAGGAACTCGACCAGATCAAGGCCATGGCGCTTGCGATCAACGAACTCCTCTCGAAGTATCTTGACCTTCGCGGTATCACCCTGGTCGACTTCAAGATGGAGTTCGGCCGCTCCAACGGCAGGATCATCCTCGGCGACGAGATCAGCATGGACTCGATGCGGCTCTGGGATAAGGAGACAGGAGCGTCGCTCGATAAGGACGTCTACCGGTTCGAAAAGGGTGACGTCATGGAGACCTATGCCGGCGTTGCAAAACGGATCCTCTCGGCGCCCTGGGGCGAGGTGAAATGAGGCGCGGCGATGCAGAGAGGCGGGGTGGCGGAATCAAAATCTTTAACCCGGTGACGACCCATATCGAAAGATACGGGTGCCGATAGATAATGTGACAGGTGTTTCTGATATGAGTGAAGAAAAGATTGAAGAGGAGCGGACCAGGGCAAAGGTATACGCGAAAGAGAAGGGCTTTATCCTGAACGTCAACGAGAAGCAGCTCGAGACCGTCCTCCGCGGGCTTGCCCGGAACCGGGAGCGGTTCGGCGAGCCATACTGCCCCTGCAGACTCCGGAGCGGCGACCCTGAGAA
>JAAZGM010000179.1 GCA_012511245.1 Methanomicrobiales archaeon
GTTCGTTGCACGTATCCCGCCTGGAGACCCGAACCGGTTTATCGACCGGCCGGGGGTGGAGAAGATCGTGACAGACCTTCACGAACTCAGGGAGTACCTGCAGGAGAGCATACGCTCATCCTGAACCGGTGAGCGCACCCCAATCCCGGAAAACCACCCCGACTTCTTCGCCCCCACCGCAGGGCATCTGCCGTGAACCCCGGGGCGATGCGGCATACGCTCTTGAAAAATGAAAGGGCGAAAAGAGCGTTTTACGGGCACAAGAGTTGAAACAAAGGTTAAAAATATGCCCCCACCCGGATTTAATACCTAATTTCCTAATGCCCAAGGTATAAATGCTGATACGCCCCATCCTATCTTCATGGAGGTTGCCGCGTTTCACTCAACCCCGGATCAATACCGGGAGTATCAAAAAAAGAGCATTAAATCCGCTCTATCGGACGGAAGACTCGCAGAGGAGGATATTTCATATGTCCGGGAGTTCATCGAGGAAGTCGCCGCGACTGGCAACCTGTCACAGCAACGGCGGTTTAAGATTACGAGTAACCTGATGAACAGCATACACCATCTCCCGCCGGCCAGGGAGATGTGTCTCGCCGATGTTTACGCGGCGATCGATGCGCTTAAATGTGCACGGAAATCAGACGGAACAGAGTATTCTGTCAACACCAAAGCGGATTATATCCGCATCGTGAAACGGTATGTGCTCTGGCTCATCGAAAATGAGCATGTCCGTATCGACGGCGCAAAGGTCAAGAAGATTCGTGTTCCTGCATATACTCCGAAGGTGAAGAGCGAAAGCGATATCCTCACCGAAGAAGAGGTGAAGCGGATCATCGAGACCCCTCGATCGATACGATATCGGGCGTTGCTCGGGATCCTTTATGAGGGTGGGTTCAGGATTCAAGAGATGGCGTACTTGCGATGGAGTGACGTGCTCTTCTTCGAGTGGGGATGCCGTATCCGGACGGACGGCAAGACGGAGAAAGAGCGGAACGTCCCGATCATCGCGTATCGTGAACACCTGGCGCAATGGAGGACAGAACACCCGAACCCCGCCCCGGAGAACTTCGTCTTCCTGAACAACCATAATAGGCCATTGAAGTATCAGAGCATCGAAAAGGTCATCAAAGGTTTTTGCAAGAGTGCAGGAATCGAGAAGCACGTTACACCGCATATTCTCAGGCATAGCCGCGTTACACATGTTCTCCGGGCGGGGATGCAGGAAACGATCGCAAAAAAGACATTCTGGGGGAATGTCAACACGGATATGATAGGTGTATATGGACATCTCACCAGCGACGACGCCCGGGATGAGTTCGCCCGGCTTGCCGGCATCGAGATCCCGGAGAAGGAGAAGGCGGTAAGTGAACTCCAGCCGGTGCAGTGTCCGAGCTGCCATAAGGTCATGCCGCCGGGGTCGGGGTTCTGTGCCCGGTGTGGGATGACGCTCACGGCCGCGGCCGCGGAGTCCCTGAACACGGTCATCAAGGCCGCCGAAGCGGTGATTGCGAACCCGAACGACCCGGAAGCGCTTACGATCTTGCTTGAGGCCCGGACGAGGATGGCGAGAGGGGAGTAAAAATTATTCTTTTTGGCTCTCGGGAAGGACCCGCCCGCGGCGAGAAGCGAGGATATCTGAGTAAAATTCAGCCGCGCATTTATGGGATGTATGCAACGGGTTGTCTCCCTTATCAATCAACGCCTGGACTTGCTGCTCGGGGTGGGGTATTCCATAGGACTTCATGATATCAATCGCTGCTCGGTATCGATCGGCTTGTAAGAACGTGGCGACCATCGTGTCATGATATTTTTTGAGAAGTTCTTCTTTTGTGAGATCAAGATCCTCTCCCGACGCGTCCCATACAAGGCGATAGTAGACTGTCTTCCAGCTCGCCTCTTCGCGCTGGATCAGGTAAAGCTCTGTCATTTCGGCAAGTACTCGATAGACGAGGGTTTTATGACGATGGGGATATTCACGCTCCGCCGAGTCTGATCCCAGCCGCCGGTGGGGGGGGGAGATAGCCTCGATGATATCCATCGTTCTTACCCACCCATATGCTTCCGGATCGGTACCATAAGTCTCGACGATGTACTGACCAATTTCGTCATTCGTTGGGTTCCGTCTGATCAGTTCCTCCGGTACGGTGTGCCTTGGCGTCTCGATATATTTCTTTTTCAGGAAGTCAAATACCGCGATCGCGATTTTGACGGTCTCACTGGTTGATCCTGCCTTCCCTCTCCTTTTTTGTTTAATGTATCGTTCAAATCGTCGATTTGGATAGCGAAAGGAGTTCTCCCACCCGGGATATTTTGTCTCGATCCTATCATAGGTCACAAATAGTGTGTTTCATTTTCTTTATATATAAATATACTGAATTTCTATCTGGAGGGAATGGCAACGACTACGTATTACACCGATCGCGACGGCGTGGAACATACGATCACGTCTGTCTTGCTACCCATAGCCCTGAAGCGTCGTGCCAAAGAGCAGAGGATTAACGTCTCCGCGCTCACCCGGCGGGCGTTGGCCGAAGAAATCGAGCGGAGGACCGGCGAAAATGGCAGCTGAACGCGTCTCCGCTCCAGGCCTTACCATCGACCAGGAAACGCTCGATCATCTGCCGGCTTTCCACAAGGCGATCGCCGAGGTGCTTATCGAGCGCGGACGCTGGCAGTTAGCAGACAGTGAGAACAAGGATTCGGAGCGGACCCCGGGAATGGCACGCTCCAGCGACACAACGAGGTATTGCAATGGAATATGTGCCGGAGAAATATATTAAGGTATCTATATTCTCTGGGAGTATATTATCGACGGATCTTCCGCCTGTCTGCCAGTCGTTTGCCGGCACGCTTTGCGGATCGTTTCTAACCTCAACTGGGCCATGCCGGCGGTTCGGAACGCGGGGCTGCCCTCTCCGACATGAACGCAGATATCAACTCGCGGATGCCGGTGAGGTGGTCGCGTGACCGGCGCACCCGAAGATCGGACGCCCGGACCGGCGGCGATGTTCACGAGCAAAACCCCTGAGTGGTATACCCCGCCGGAGATCATCGAGGCGGTCCGGGACCTCTTCGGCGGCATGATCGACCTTGACCCGTGCAGCAACGCGGAAGGCGACCGGCCACACGTGCCTGCAGCGGAACACTATACCCGGGAGGATGACGGGTTAGCACATGCTTGGTATGGCCGGGTTTACATGAACCCGCCCTATGGGCGCGGGATCAAGCCGTGGATCGAGAAGGTCCGGGAGGAGTACGAAGCCGGCCGGATATCCGAGGCCGTGGTGCTCGTCAAGAGCGCGACCGATACGGCATGGTTCCGGATCCTCTCCGGGCGGTTCCCCCGGTGCGAGGTAGCCGGACGTCTGAAGTTCTCTGGGTGCGACAGCCCCGCCCCGTTTCCATCAGTGCTCTTCTACCTGGGTGACGAGGTGCAGCAGTTCGCGGAGGCCTTCGGCGGGTTCGGTGTGATCGTCGCACCCCTGCCGGCGACCCCGGAAGCAGCGGAGGCGGTGGTTACATGACCGGCGACGACCTCGCGGCGGCGAAGGCCTCCGGCTGGGCGGTTGAGTCTCGCCCGAAGACCAAGGAGTCGGGACCGACATCCCGGCAAACTTGCCGGAAAGTTACGAGCCGGGCGACCTTTGACAAGTACGTAGCGGTCCCCGCCTCCATGAAGCAGGCGAAGCGGTGGGTGACCTGGCAATACGAGATCCGCGACGGCAAGAAGACAAAGGTCCCGCACACCCCGGGCAAGGGGCGGGCGAGCAGCACCGACCCCGCCACATGGGTATCGTTCGAGGCGGCGGTCCAAGCGGAGCAGTTTTACAGCGGGATCGGGTTCGTCCTGGGTGATGGGTGGCTCGGTCTTGACGCGGATCACGTCCGCGACCCCGACACCGGCGCGTGGGTGCCTGGCATCCTCGATGAGATCAGGAGCGTGCAAAGTTACGCGGAAGTCTCGCCGTCGGGGTCCGGTGCTCATGTGATCACCTACGGGACGAAACCCGGCGATCGGTGCCGGGCAAAGGGCGAGGTATGGGAGATGTATGAGGATGGCCGATACTTCACTGTCACCGGCGACCACATCCCCGGCACGCCCGATGAGGTGCACGAGCCTGCACCCGGGAGCCTGGAGGCGATCTACGAGAAGATCGGCCGGTCGAAGACGGAGCTCGCCCCGGGAGACCGTCCGGCCCCGCGACCCGCAACCACCCCCGATCTGACAGACGAAGAGGTTGTCGAGAAGTGCCGGAACGCGGCGAACGCAGCGAAGTTCAACGCTCTATGGCGCGGCGACACGGCCGGGTATGCCTCCGGCAGCGAGGCCGATCTCGCCTTGTGCAACATCCTCGCCTTCTACACGCAGGACCCTGCACAACTGGAACGCCTGGTTCGTCAGTCCGGACTTTATCGGGAGAAATGGGACCGGACCGATTACGTCATCCGGACGATCTCTGCAGCGCTGCAGGCGTGTCGGGAGACCTGGAGTCCGGGCAGGCGCGACCAACTCAAGACCCATATCGAGCAGAAGAAGGAGGACGGCGCGAAGCCGGGAGAGAAGCCGGAGCGACCCGAGGACCTCGGTGCTCTACCCCCCCGTGAGATCTTCTCGTCCATCCACCCCAAGACCGGCACGGTCTCGCTGAGCTACATCGCGATCGCAGACTGGATCATGGCAACCCTCAAGACGATCACGTATCGGAGGACCGTATACGTCTACGACCCCGAACGCGGGATCTACCGGGAGAACGATGGCGATATCGAGCAGATAGTACAGGAGATCGCGACCCGGTGCGGGTTTGCCGGCAGGATCTCAACGGCAAAGCGGGAAGTGATCTCTTACATTCTCGATATGGAGATCGCGCGGGATTATCCGTTTAACGCCTATCCTGGAGTCCCGTGCACCAACGGCGTGGTGGTCTTCGACTTCGAGAAAGGGACTTGCGCCCTCGAGCCCCACTCCCCCGAGCAGCGGTTTACCTACCGGCTCCCTGTGGCGTATGACCCCGCAGCGGACCCCGCCGAGATCCGGCGAGTGCTTGCGTCCTGGGTGGATGAGGGAGATTACACGGTGCTGCTCCAGATTCCAGCACAGGCGCTCATCCAGTCCACGGTGACGGGGAAGCCGTTCAAAAAATCTTACATCATCTACGGAGACACCAACGGCGGCAAATCGTCCTACATCGAGTTGAACCGGCGGACCTTCGGCAGCGAGAACATCGCCCGTGTGATGCTGCAGCAGATCGGGAACGATCGGTTCTGCCTGGCGAACCTGGAAGGCAAGCTCTTCAACATCTATGACGACCTCGACGACGTACCCCTTCAAAACTCATCGGTCCTGAAGGCGATCACCGGCGACGATACGCATTATGTAGAGCGGAAGGGGATCGACGCCTACGAGGCCCGCATCTTCGCCGTGCACATCTACACGTGCAACCGCCCCCCTTCGACTCCCGAGCGAGTGCAGAACGACGCGGCCTTTTGGGGGCGATGGGAGTTCATCACCTTTTCAAATTACTTCGAGGTCAACCCGAAGTGGTATGACCTGGTGCTCACCCCAGCGACATGCAGTGCATACCTCAACCTGGTCCTCGAGATGGCCATCTCCATCTATCAGGCGGGAGACCTGCCGGTAAAATCAAGCGCCTGTGAGGTGCGGGAGAATTGGCAGACGAACAGCGATCCGATCTATAAGTTCGTCACGGAGAATATGGACCGGAGCGAGGCCGGGTATATCCTGAAGGACGATGCGTATGCCGGGTTCTTGAAATTCGCCCGGGCGGAGAACGTCCCGCCCTCGAAGATCCCCGGGACCCTGGAGACCTTCGCAAAAGCAGTATTCAAATATGGGTTTGCGCCGGCACGGGTCAGGGCGGATGGCACGAGAGTGTACGTGTTTAGAGGATACGTCTGGAAGACCACAAGCCAGTATAAACCGGGTGGAGCGACCAACGCGACCCTTCAAGGAGGTGCGTAAGTGTTCCCGCCCACCGTTATTCCCCGGTTTTGTCCCGGGTGGTCTAAGATTTTACCCTTAGTCCCGCATGTGTCAGGAAAAGAGAGAGAGGAGAGAGAAGAGTACAGAATAATAAGGAGTTGTGGCGAAATACCCAGACCTCCCGGGACGCGCTCCTCTCGTGAGGTGCACCCATGACCTCCGCCCTCTCTCGCCAGTTCTACAATACCGTCCCGCCCGAGGTCGCCCGGGGAATCCTCGAAGGTGACCGACTCCGGATCCACGCGGCGAAGGTCTCTGTGATTCTGGAGGCTGATGGCACGACCGGGTTCGCGATCGATGCACCCAATCGTGACGGCCGGCCGGCAGAGTGGGAGAAGATGACCCGGAAGATATGCCGGATCCTGAAGCACGAGGTTGATCGCCTGCAGCCGGAGACAAAGCACCTTCTCGCCGCCCTCGCCCAAATCACGCCCGCCGAACCCTTCTTTCTCTTCCGGATCGAGACCTGGCTCTCGATGCAGGACGATGGCGGTTCGTGGTGGGAGGTGCCGGCAGTCCTCTCTCTCGTGGCCATCAGCCTGCCGGACGTGGTCGCGGCCGCCAAACGAACGAAGAAGAAGGTCCTCAAAGAGGTGTGCAAACTGTGACTGACAACGTAAACGCGAACGTCGCCCTCTACACGTGCGGCAAGTGCGGCGCCCGGTGGCGAGGCGAACGAACAACCGATCCGGTCGGGTGCCCGTGGTGCCGGAACTACAGCCTGGTAGGAGTCACCCGGCCCCCGCCGAGGAGCAGAACATAATGGCCCGTGTCTGTACTATCTGCGCCCACCCCAACCGAGCGGAGATCGATGCCCGGATCGTTTCGGGCGAAATATACCGAACGATTGCGAGCGCGTATAATGTCTCTGAATCGGCGTTAAAACGGCATAAGAAACACATTTCAGAGGCAGTTGTCGATATGGAGCGCCAGAAAGCATTCTCCGACACAGCCAGAATGATGAAAGAACTTGCCCGCGGGTTCGATTCACTCGCCCGAGCCGCTGACCAAGCAGAAGCCGAAGGCGACCGGCGAGGCCTGGCACAACTCTGGAAGGCCGCGGCCGATATCGCCATCCCGATCTTCAAGATCGCCGGCGACCTCCCGGGCGGCGGCGTGACGTTCAACATCTACCAGTCGCCGCAATGGGTGAAGATCCAGGCGGTGATCCTCCGCGAACTCGAACCTTATCCTGATATCCGGGTCCTGCTCGTGGAGGCGTTGGAGGGGGTGGAAGGCGCGTGATCCGGTACGCCCTCGACCCCGTGACCTTCGCCCGGGAACAACTCGGCTTCGACCCGGACCCCTGGCAGGTCGAGGTTCTCCGGAGCCCGGCCAAACGCCTGATTCTCAACTGCAGCCGGCAGGCAGGGAAGAGCACGACCACGGCGATCGCGGCGCTTCACCGGGCGGTCTTCTATCCCGATAGCCTGATCCTTCTCGTGAGCCCATCGCTCCGGCAGTCGAGCGAGCTCTTCAAGAAGGTAACCGGGTTCCTCGACGCCCTCGACACCCGGCCCCGGATGACGGAAGATAACCGGCTCTCGTTCACGCTCGAAAACGGATCGCGGGTGGTCTCTCTCCCGGGCACTGAGGCCACGATCCGCGGGTTCAGTGCGCCCGACCTCGTTATCGAAGATGAGAGTGCCCGGGTTCCGGACGCGTTGTACTTCTCGATTCGGCCGATGCTCGCCGTCAGTGGCGGGCGGCTGATCCTGATGAGCACCCCGTTCGGCAAGCGTGGCCACTTCTTTGAGGCGTGGAGCGATGGTGGTGACGACTGGCAGCGGATCAAGATCCCGGCGTCACGGTGTCCGCGGATCGCCCCGGAGTTCTTGGAGCAGGAACGACGTGCCATCGGCGATTGGTGGTTCGAGCAGGAATACCTCTGCGAGTTCCGGCAGACTACCGATAGCGTGTTCCGCTACGACGACGTGATGGGCGCAGTCTCCGATGATGTGCGACCGCTCTTCGCCCCGGCAGAGGCGACGAGAACCCCCACTGGACTTGATGACGATATCGCCCCGCTCTTCTTCGAGGTTACTGAATGACACGATACTTTGTTGGACTCGACTTAGGACAGGCGGCCGATTACACCGCGATCAGCGTGATCGAGGTTCACCCGACCACCTACACTGTGCAGCACGACGACCACGACCCCGAGACCCGACGCCCACGGACGGTCGAGACGGTGGTCGAAAGCATCCCGCTCACGCACCACGTCCGGCACCTGGAACGGCTGCCGATCGGGACGCCCTACCCCGATCAGGTCGTCCGCGTGAAGGAGATAATGAGCCGTCTGCCGACAGGCACAGACCTGATCGTCGATAACACCGGGGTAGGTCGGGCGGTAACGGATATGCTCTTCCTGGAAGGCCTGACACCCGTGTGTATCACCATCACAGGCGGGGATACTGCGAGCCGTGACGGCCCGTACTTCCGGGTCCCGAAGCGCGATATTGTGGGAGAGCTGGCGGTGGCGCTGCAGAACAAGCGGCTCAAGATCGCAGCCGCCCTCCCGGACGCGGAGACCCTGATCAACGAGTTACTGGCGTTCAAGGTCAAGGTGAACCTGAAGACTGCCCACGATTCGTATGAGGCGTGGCGGGAAGGGGACCACGATGATCTCGTGCTTTCTGCAGGGATGGCGGTATGGGCGGCGACCTGGCTCTACAACCAGCAGACCGGTGATGACATCGTAACATACGACGAGCCAGTCTCGATATCACCCGTGTGACCACCCGCGCCGGCCCGGGTCACGGCCGGCACCTCTACGAAGAACCATGAGACAGACAATCATTGTCCCGGATGCAGGCCGCCCCCTGGGGGATGCCTCTGCAGCACTGATCAACGAACTACAGGCCACTGCAGCATGTATCGACGAACTACAGGCACAGGGAAACCCGATAGACCTGAGCATAGCGGGCTGCCCTATCGGCGCCACCCTGGGAGACATCCTCCCTGAGGCAGCCGGCGGCCTGGCTGCTGCGATGATCGGCACAGAGATACAGATACCCCGTTACCAGGAGGTGCGGCGATGACCGAGATCCTCGACTTCACTACCTTTGTCCTGGAGCCGAAGACCGCCAGGATCGGGTCAGGCAAAAACATCGAGGAGGTCGATGTCTCCCTCTTCCCGGCGGAGGCGACGCTCTATCTGATGGAAACGCTCAACCGGAAGCGGAAGGTCTGGACAGCAGAACACCCTGACGCGACGGAGGGACCGAAACCCGGCGAGATCGAACTTTCCCCGAACGATCTGGTTGAGATCGTCGCCCGGGCATGTCGGGTCACGAACCCCAAGATCACCGCCGAATGGCTCCGAAGTAACTGCTCGTTCCCGCAGCTCAGCAAGTTCTGCGCCTGGATGATGCGACAGGCTGAGGAACAAGTGAACGGACAGGCAAACGAGGATACAACGGAGAGCACCGAAAAAAACCGGTAATCGACCTCGGGCTCATCCTCGCCCAACTCGGGATCCTGTATGGGTGGATGCCGCAGGACGCCCTGCGGCGGCTCACCTGGCGGCAGATCGTCGTTCTGTATCGCCGGGGATGGGAGGCGGAAGAGATGCGTGGATCCGTCAGAGAGACGGGCCGGGTACGCCTCTATGCGCCGCACGAGGGCCATGAACACGCGCAGGATGAGAGGTCTCCGGAGCCTGTAGAAGTCGATCTGCCAGATGTCAATGCCATTGAGCGAGAATTAGGACGCCAGATTATCAGGAGAAGAAGATAATGGTCGGTGAGACGACTGTTGGTAAACTCGTCGTCGAGATCGTCGGCGACGTGTCGGGGTTGATTGAAGCCTACGACAAGGCACAGAAACAGACCGAAGGGATCGCGGACCAGTTCACCCAGATCGGCGATCGGATGACTTCGATCGGCAAAGACTTGACACTCAAAGTCACGGCGCCGCTTGCCCTCATGGGTGGGGTGGCGTTCAAGACCGCGGCGGACTTTGATGACTCCATGAGACGCGTGAAAGCGGTCTCTGGCGCGACGGGCGAAGAGTTTGATGCCCTCAAAGCAAAGGCGTTGGAGCTCGGTGCGAACACCAAGTTCTCCGCGATGGAGGCAGCGGAAGGCATGGGTGCGCTCGGGCAGGCAGGGTTTGATGCTAGCCAGATCATGCAGACCATGCCAGGGCTGCTCGACCTGGCCGCGACCGACATGCAGCTCGGGCTCGGTGAGGCTGCCGAGATCACGACGGCAGCAATCAGGGGGTTCCACCTGGAAGCATCGGAATCCGCCCGCGTTGCCGACGTGCTCGCACAGGCATCTAGTTCATCGGGTGCCGACGTCGCTGGACTCGGCGACGCACTCAAGTATGCTGCTCCCATGGCCGCCGCGACTAACATTAGCATTGAAGAGACTGTCGCGGTGATCGCGCAACTGTCTGACGTCGGTATCAAGGGAGGACAGGCAGGGCGCGGACTCGCAGCGGCGTTAGCCGCTCTCATCAACCCAACCACCGGCGCCGAGAAAGCGCTCGCCAAATATGGACTGACGGTCGAGGATGTCAACCCCGAGGCACACACGTTCGCCGAGATCCTCGATACCCTCTCGGACGCCGGGCTCGAATCTGCAGACGTGCTTGAGATTTTCGGGCAGCAGGCCGGCCGGAGCATGCTCTCGCTCCTGCAGGCCGGCGGCGCAGGGATCCGGGATTATACCCGAGATCTCGAAAACAGCACCGGCGCAGCAGCAACGATGGCTAAAGAGATCGAGGGAGGACTCGGTGGATCGATCCGACAACTCAAGAGCACGATCGATGGCCTTTCGATCTCATTCGGCGATCTCATCGGCGAGATGCTTATGCCTGCCATAGAGGCCCTAAAACACCTCGTTGGTTGGTTTGACGAACTCGATAACTCGACGAAAAAGGCGATTATCGTCGTGGGCGCGTTTGCGGCGGCGGTCGGTCCCGTGACCTGGGTGCTCGGCACGATGGCAACATCCATTGGGTCACTGATCACCCTCTACAGCACCTACCAGGCGTCAACTATTGCTGCCACGATCGCAACCAGAGGGTTTACCGCAGCGATCATGGCAAACCCGATCGGGCTTGCGATCATCGGTGTCACCACGCTTGGTGCCGTCCTGCTCCCGCTGATTGCATCGACCAATGATGCAACTGACGCGGCCAACAAATACGCCGACGCGCTCCGGGACATCAAAGGACTGACGGAGAAGACCACGGAAACGATCGAAGACGAGATCGACGCGCTGAAGGCGAAAGAGAAACAGATCCTTGCCGACATCGACGCTCTCAAATCTCAGACGGTCGTCACCGACCGGCAGACGATCGCCACCCGACAGGCCACCAGGGAAACCGGGTACCACAAACTCGCCGCAGGTGACCTCACTCGGGAATACGAGGAGATGACCGATGCGATCAAGGACGGTACGGTTGCGCTCGGGAACCTAACCCGGTCGCAAAAGGACGCCGCTCTCGCTGCACTAGATCAGGAGCTTGCGACGAACCGGGCCGCCCAGGCCGCCCGGGATAACGAACTTGCAACCCGCCGCCTCGCAGACGGGGCGAAGACCGCATATGACCAGGCGAGTAAGGCGGTCACGGCGCACCAGAAAACGGTTACGGCGCTGCAGAAAGAGTACAACAAACTCAAGGAGACGATCGACAAGGCGCTTGGGATAGATAAGAAGGTTGAAGAGTCCGATCGAGACGTTGAGCGCGCCGAGATCCGCAAGATCCGGGCCGAACGTGACCTGGAAAAACTCCGGGCCGACATCAAGGAGAGAGAGGCCGAAGCTCGGGCCGGTGATGCTGATGCTGCAACGGCGCTCGAAGACCTCCGTCTCCGTGAGCGCGAGGCGGTGATCGATGTTGCTGACGCCGTCGATCGGTATGCGGAAGCACAGGCTGACGCAGCGAAGGCACAGGAGGAACGGGTCGCAATCGAGAAAGAACTCAACGGTGAGAGTATCGAGAGTGCACGGACCCGGCTCGACGAGATCGGAGATATGCTGGAAGTAGAGCAGGAGAAGTTAGAAGTCGCGCTGGAGAAGCGGGAAGAGGCGCAGGTCGCCCACGAAAACCTGATGAACCAGATCGAGAACGATGCATTAGATACCCGGTCCGAGAATTGGGCGGAGTATGTCAAGTTCGTGAACGACAACCCGGCGATTGCTCGTACGTATCACGTCGAGTACGATGGACAAGGGAACCCGGTTGGTGGGATCCCGACTCCCCCGAAGCTCAACATCCCGGTTCCGACGTACTCATCACCGGCGTTTGCAACGGCATCGCAATCGTCGGCCTCTGTCGCCGGGGCGACATCTGCGAGCAGTGCCGTCGCACCTACCCAGACGACCCGGGGATCGGGCGGCGGTGTGAACATCGAGAACCTGATCGTCAACTCCCCAAAGGCCGACGCCACGACCATGGCGCACGAGACAAAGACATCGCTCAGGGGTATCGGCACCCTGGCGGTGATCTGATGGTCCCCACCGCTGGCGTGCTGGAGGGATCCTGACATCCATCCCCCCTCTAAGTGGCCACGGATACCCCCGCAACCACCCCGGACCATCCGGGTGAGTTTTGAGAACTGGAGAGCGCTGTACCTCTTCCGGCTGAAACGCGGATACTCGACCCTCGACGAGGCGTTGAGCGACGTGCTGCAGGACCACCGCGATCGCGCCGGGCGAGAGGACTGAGACGGGGCGGTGCACCACCTACACCCCTTTTCTCCCTGTTTATGCACCACATCCCAGCGCGATGCACCACGTTACAGGGCGCCCCCGGCAACTTCAGGTTACATACCGATCCGCTATCAACGGCCGTGCAGCGGCCGGGCCGGGGATCTGGTTACACGGCCATCACATGGGCCATGGCGAGGTCCGAACATCCCGGCAAACTTGCCGGAAGGTTGCCCTGGTCGCCCGCGTGCACGAAGAGCACTGACCGGCAAAACGCACCCTCGCAGATTGCCTAGAACCGACGATCTCCTGGCTCCGTGACCGTTGATAGGGAAGAAAATGCCTTAAATCGACGATACGGAAGCGCACAGAAGGGGGTGGTTCGCCGCCCCGTTGATCGGCTCTATGAACGAGGTATGACACAACTCGCGGCAGGAAACCGCGGCGTAACTGGCATACACCCCATATAAGCCCAGGTATCAATCCGAAATGCTTTTCATACCCACCACCAACGGAGCAATATGAAGCCCTCCTTTGTTCTCGCGTCCCTCCTCGTTGCCATGCTCCTCATTTGCGGCTGCACCGGGACCACATCCGAAGGGATGGGAACTGTAGCAGCCCCAACCGCTACAACAACCGAAACCCCGCAGTCCGCGACGCCGGTAGCGATCGCGACGGAAACCCCAGTACCTCCGACCGCACAGCCAACGGTATATATTCCGAAGTACACCGCGGGCGAGGTCTTGATGAACACCGACGCGACTGATATCCGGCTGATCACAAAGATAAGTCAGGGTAAGTACCAGATGCGGACGGTCACACGCACTGATGATGATTTGTACATAAAGGCGGATAAGTCGTTCCAAGAAATGGGGAGCGCGTGCGATGCCCGAGATTTTGATAAGATGGAGTTCGAGTCGTTAGGGCTTGTTGATAGCGCCCCCGTCCGGGATGTCAATGGGGACATCTACGGGTACCTAGAATACCAAGATAGGAGTAGTATGAAGTTTGAACGCCCTTCCCCAAAGAAATTAACCGGCGATGTGAAATACATACTGGAGATCTGGTACAGCGGCGACGCTCGAGTCTACGCATCGATCGGGGGGGCGACGACCACGAAGACCTATATGGTCAATGGGTACAGCGCGCTCAATCTCGGCAAGGATGATCGGGCATTTGTCAGTGTGAGCAAGGATGATTACGGTTCGGGGACGTTGAAAGCCACCCTAAAGGCAGATGGCGTTATAGTGGCTGAAGGCGAGACCAACGATAAATATGGGCATATCTCGCTCTCATTCTACACATAACCCTTTTTACGTGCAGTCTCCGGGGGTGCATGTGACCGGTATGTAATCCGGACCCGGACCGGCTGCCCTCCGCCCGGCAGAACGACGATCGGCATGTGATATGTGTCCGCGGTACACCTTGTTCCTGCATGTTTACCGGCCGATCCACCGTGGGTGATGGCAAGCCCTCCAGTAAAAGACGCGCCGGGAAATCGACGATACGGGGGCGAGAGGGAGAGGTTATCCGGTCTCCTCTTCTCCGACCGGCTCCATATACCCGTCTTTTTTGATGTGCATGGCGCCCGGTTCCTCCCCCCACCACGGCGAGCGTCCTGACTCGAACAATCCTCGAAGGTCTTTAGCATCTATCAGTTCGATTACCGTTTCATCGAACCATTCTCCATGTAGACGGTAGTCAGCGAAGCGGGTATGTAACCAAGACTCGAACGCAGGATCTACGCCTTCAAACAGCCTAGCAACCTGCAACTCGAACGGATGTCCTGGTTGAATCTCAGTGAGGCGGCGATCCACATCTACAGAGTGCCCGATCTTCGCCGGCCCGCCCTGGCAGGCCTGGATGACGTATACGTTGGTCTTCGTGTCGGTCTCCATATCGCTACTCCTCTTCGAGCGGTTCGAGGAGGATAACCCGCACCTTCTTCCCGGCCCATGTCTTCGGGACGAATACGCGCCCGCTGCTCCCTCCGTTACTCACTTCCTTCTCAATGGTATCATAGACGTCTATCGTTACGGTAAATGGTTTCATTATGGTTATAATATGACAACAATCTATAAATACTATGCCCTCTATTGTTATATCATAGCAGTAAAATAGCAGTAAAAAGGAGAGTGAGAAACCATGCAGAAATTCAACCCATGCGGAGAAGTCAGGCGGGACCACCAGGCCCTCGCCCTGAACGTGGACGGGTGGACCCTTGGCCGGCTCGTGGTCGCAGCCGGTGACGTATCGAAACTCCTAAAAGGCGCAGAGGTCGAAGTCTCGTTCCTGCAGCAGCGCGAAGACGGCGAGGTCTTCGTCGGCTATGCCGGCCGTGCCCGCCCCTCACGCAGCGGGAAGGCGTTCTGCTTCTACGTGGAAGGCCACATGGCCACGGTGCCCCGGCGCGCCCTGGAGGCTGTGGTCTCCGGGAGCCGGCCGGCGGCCCGGGTCTCCAGCCCGGCCCCGGTGATCGACGCCGACCAGGAGCAGGCGAAACCGATCGACCACGACCTCGTGAGGTCGTTTGTATGATCCTCGATGACGTGACCCAGGATGCCCTGGAGAAGCTGATCGCCGATGACCTCCGGCACGCGGCCGTTGATACCGTCTCAATCGTCGTGGACGAGAACGGCGCGATCCGGGTGGACGAACTCACGCTGAGGACGGAGGACGGAAGATACCTTAGCGTCGGTGACGTGCGGCTCGAAGTCTACACCGAGCACGACGGTTGGCATAAGGCCGACGTGATGACGGACTACCGCGACGACCTCGCCGACGCTCTCGCCCCGCCCTGGCGCCCGGGTGACGACGCCGACCGGCCGGAGGATCGGATATGAGCCTACCCGAACACTACCGCAACGCCGGCGCCTGCCAGACCTGTGCATATCGCGGCGAGAGCATCCTCAACGGCGCATTCGTCTGCGACCGGCATCAGGCTCGGGTGATGGGATGGGGCATCTGTGACGACTACCAGACGCGCAAAGAGAACCGGCGGCCGTAAACGCGGCGGCGGAGGTGCAACCCCTCCGGCCGGCATGCCTGACGGCTTCGGCCCGATGGCGAGGAGATGAAAACCACATGACAGATATCGACTTTGGAACCCTGATAACGGCCGTTGTTGATGAGATGAACTGCACTACGAGCGAATTATTCGGGGACGAACTCACAGACCCGGATCTAGCCGTGAAGCGATACAACCGCAACGTGATCGGACGAATCCGGGAGGTCTTCGACGAGGCGGAGGCCCCCGCCCCGGTGCCGCCGACCTGCTCGAACTGTGGCATGGTCCTGGGAGAAACGGCTCGGTTCTGCAGCCGGTGCGGAACGCCTCTATCGGTAGACGCTGCGGACGAACTCCTGGCAGACCGGCTCGCTAAGGATGTCGGCACGACCCCTGATAACCCGAGTTTCCGGGTGGCGCTCGCCCGCATCCGTGAGGAGATGCCGGAGGAGTGGGCTGCCCTGGTGCAGAAGATCACTGTGTCGGCGAAGGTGTGACCATGTTGATCCCCATCACGCATGAGGGAAAGCGCCTGTGGGCGGATATCTCGATCGGATGCGAAAAATACATCTACATGAACACGGTAGAGGATCTATCCCACTATATCTTAACTAATGCCCGGGTCGAAGCAGTCCTGACTGATGAGGATGTTCTCCCGAGCATCACCCGGTCGGTGGCGATGCTGACCAACGAGGGAGCCTCCCTGGAGGATGCCGTCTCCCGGGTGGCCACCTGCTACCGCATCCTGCCGGCATATGTCGAGGAGATCCTCGCCCCGGCATAACCCCACCTTACACCATACCTCTTTAAACGACCTATCTGGAACGAGCAACCGACCACACGCCGCGTTCAAAGTGCGCCTGGTCGAACCGAGCGATCATATCAGTCAGATCATTATCCGTTCACATTGCCCGTTTAAGCCACGATCCACCTGTCGATCGATTTTCACATAGCGGAGAAAAGATCAGGCGCCATATCGATTCTATGAGGATATTTCATCTCGCAAGGGGTGGGAAATATCGCCAATTCGGGCTTCTTTTTGGCTTGGGCATTAGGAAAATAGGCCGAAGTGCCCCCACCCGGATTTGAACCGGGGACAACCAGATCTTCAGTCTGGCGCTCTCCCAGTCTGAGCTACAGGGGCTTTCTGCCCTATAGTGTTGTCAGTTGTCCCTAATAAATTCTATGCTTGAGGGA
>JAAZGM010000180.1 GCA_012511245.1 Methanomicrobiales archaeon
CCGAAGTCGCCGACGGCTCCCGCGATCTCCTCGAGGGTAAACCGGATGCCCCGCTCCTCCGTTCCGCTGTTCTCCGCCATACGTAATCTCCCTCTATGTCTCCTCTCCTTATTGGGGGTTGTGGAAGGGTACTCCTCCCGGACATAAATGTTTTCAGATTGATTTTTCAACAAATAAGCCCTGTTAATTTACTTAAATTACCAGCGGCGTGAATGTAAACGCTTATTTCGACCTATTGAGTAATAATTCCTATGAAAGCACACCTGCTTCTCATCACTGCACTGCTTGTTGCGGCAACCGCCGCGTTTGCATGTGGATGTACCGGAACCACCGCCGATGCGCCGGCGGCCGATACGACAAAACCCGAGCTGCTTGTCTACTGCGGCGCAGGCATGCGAGAACCGATGGACGAGATCGCGATGACCTTCACAGATAAGACCGGCATCCCGATCAACTTCGTCTTCGGCGGATCGAACACTCTCCTCACCCAGATGGAACTGACGGAGATGGGCGACGTCTACATGCCGGGCGCGACCGCTTACTTCGATGCGGCCCGCGGGAAGGGGCTGGTTGAGGAGGAGCACCGGGTCGTCTACCACATCCCGGTCATTGCCGTCCCGAAAGGCAACCCGGCCGGCATCACCTGTCTTGAGGACATGGCAAAGCCCGGTGTCCGGGTGGCGCTCGGCGAGAACCCCGGCACCGCCATCGGGCAGATGACTGACAAACTCCTCGAAAAGAACAACATCCTTGCCGATGTCGAGAAGAACCTCGTGACCCGCAGCGGCACGGTGAACGAACTGCTGGTCTACATCTCCATGGAGCAGACCGACGTCGGGATCATCTGGGAAGACCTCTACGTCCCGGAAAAGATGGACCTCATCTACATTCCGAACGAGGACAACATGGTCAAGATCGTCCCCATCGGCGTGCTGACCTCTTCCGAGCACCCCGATGAGGCGGAACAGTTCACCGCGTTCGTCATCTCTGAAGAAGGAAAGGAGATCTTTACCCGGCACGGCTTCATCACCTACCCGAACGAGACCTACGCGGACGTCAAGCCCTGAGGACCCAGAAGGAGGAGAAGTCGCATGGAAGTCACCTACCAGATCATCGGAACTATTCATTCCCCATTCACCGACCAGGACACCACACCCATCCAGAGCATCTTCTCCGGAGCAGAGGGAACCATTGAACTCTTCCCGGAATACGCAGAGGGGCTGGAGGGGGTTGAGGGGTTCTCCCACATCCACCTCCTCTACCATTTCCACCGGGTGAAGGGATACAGCCTGCGCCAGCGCCCCTTTGTCGACGGCAGCAAAGAGCGTGGGATCTTTGCCATACGCCACTTCAGCCGCCCGAACCCGATCGGGATCTCCCTCGTCGAGGTCATCGCCGTCGAGGGCAACACCGTCCGGGCCCGCGGGATCGACGTGCTGGACGGCACGCCGCTACTCGACATCAAGCCATATGTCCGCCAGTTCGACCATCGCGACGAAGTCAGGAGCGGCTGGGTCGACGCGCGGCACATTGACGAGGTGAAACTCAAGAGTTACTCACCAAAGGGTCTCCGGGAGTATGAGGAGTCCTCATGAGTCTGGGTAACGTCTCCCGTTTCCAGACAGTGACCGTGGCGGTCGCTCTCCTCATCACCGCATTTATTGTGCTGGTTCTCATCGGGGTGGTCACCCATTCCCCGCCGGCCGTTCTCATCGAGTCCCTGCTCTCCGAAGAGATCCAGTTCGCCGTCAGGCTCTCGATCATCACGTCCGTCATCTCGACACTCCTCTGCATCCTGGTCGCCATGCCGGTGGCCTACGCACTCGCCCGCTACTCGTTCCCGGGAAAGTCCCTGGTGAACATGATGATGGACATCCCGATGGCGCTCCCGCCGCTCGTGGCGGGCGTGGGGCTCCTCCTCTTCTTCGGGGTATCCCCGATTGGAAAGTCGCTCGCTGCCGCGGGGCTCACGTTCGTCTTTACGCCGCTCGGGATCATCGTGGCCCAGTTCTTCGTGAACCTGCCCTACATGCTCCGGGTGGCCCGGTCGACGTTCCAGAGCGTCAACCCCCGCTACGAGCATGTGGCAAAGACGCTCGGATGCACCGACGCCCAGGCCTTCCGGCGGGTCACGCTCCCGATGTCCGCAAACGGCCTCCTTGCCGGAGCGGTGATCACCTGGTCGAAGGGGATCGGCGAGTTCGGCGCCGCGCTGATGCTTGCCGGCGCAACCCGGATGAAGACCGAGACACTCCCGCTCTCGCTCTTCCTGAACATGTCCACGGGAAAACTCGAGTACGCCATCTCCGCGGCGACGATCCTCATCGTGATCTCGATCATATCGCTCTACGTCTTTGAGCGCTACAGCGGAGCCACGCACGTCTATTGAGGAGGATAAGCATGCTTACCATTAATTCTCTGTCAAAATGTCTCGGGGAGTTCTCCCTGACAGACATCTCGCTCTCGGTCGGGGACGAGGAGTACTTCATCGTTCTCGGCCCCACCGGCGCGGGAAAGACGATCCTCCTTGAGACGATAGCCGGGATCTACAGCCCGGATTCGGGCAGGATCTTCCTCGACGGCCGAGATATCACAGATGTCCCCGCATGGGAGAGAAACATCGGCATGGTCTACCAGGACTACATGCTCTTCCCGCACCTGACGGTCGAGGCGAACATCGGCTTCGGGCTGAAGTCCCGCCGGGCCGATCCCGCGTTCATCCGCGAGAAGGTGCAGGAGAGCGCCGATCTCTTAAACATCGGCCACCTCCTCCACCGTTACCCGGGCACCCTCTCCGGCGGGGAGCAGCAGCGGGCGGCGATCGCCCGGGCGCTCGTGATGGAGCCGGAAGCCCTGCTGCTGGACGAACCGCTCTCCGCGCTCGACGTGAAGACGCGCGAGAACCTGCGGGCAGAACTCGCCCGGATCCACGAGGCCACCGGGACGACGATCATCCACATCACCCATAACTTCGAGGAAGTCTTCGACCTCGCCGACCGGGTGGCGATCATGCGCGGCGGCGAGGTGGTCCAGGTGGGAACGCCGGAGGAGATCTTCCGGAGGCCGGACTCCGACTTCGTCGCGGGGTTTGTGGGGATGGAGAACCTCTTCCGGGGAGAAGGGTCTCCCGATGGGACGGTCGCGGTGGGGGATCTCCGGATACGGGTAGGGCGTGGCATCTCCGGTCCGGTCTCCGTTGCTATCCGGCCGGAGGAGATCCTGTTGTCGAAGGAGAATCTGCCGGAGATCGGCAAGAACGTCTTTGCCGGCCAGGTCGGTTCGGTGCGGCAGAATGGGGGGCTGGTCAGGGTTTCCGTCGATACGGGGATCCCGTTCCGGGTGACGCTGACCCGGCAGGGGTTCGAGGAAGTCGATATCGCTCCCGGCGACGCCATCTACCTCGCCTTCCGGCCCTCGGCGGCCCACGTCTATCCTTCCGGTTCCCCGGAAGGAATCTGACCACCCTCACGTCGCCTACCCGGTCGCGGCGCCCTTCTCCAGGCCCACGGCCTCCGGCCCGGCATCCCCCCACTTCTTTTCGTCGAGGAGGTCTTCGGCCTTCAGGTGCTCGACGACGGTATCGAGGTACTCGGAGACG
>JAAZGM010000181.1 GCA_012511245.1 Methanomicrobiales archaeon
CGGGGCGTCATCGGGGCGCTTGCGGCCATCTCGCTCATCGGTCTCCCCCATGACGTCCTCCTCGATCCCGGGCGGGACGTCTGCACGGGGATGGAACCGACGGGGTGAGTCCTCCCCATATCGGGCAACTCTCCCCGCTCTTCTCTTGATGCCCTAGATTGTGATCCAGATCCGATCCATCTCGGCACCCATCCGCCGGGTATCAGGCGGTTTTTGCAGGTTTGATCCTTTTCTGTACGGTTGATCGCAGGCCTGATCTCGACGAGGCGTCCGGGGATGCCTCCGGGGTGTGGGGGGATACGTCATCTGCCCAAACCCCTTGAACGGTGGTGCGATCGTATCTTTCCCGACAAAAACTATATAATCCCCTCACGCCATAGGGGCTCTCACGGTAACCTATGACCAGAGTATTTCTCTGTACAAACGGGTGCGTTGAGGGGCAGCTCCGGACGAAACTCATCGAGAGGTATCTGGACACCCGGAGACCGGATGTTCTGGTGACCCCGGAGCTAAGCGACGCTGATACCATTCTCTTCTATGCTTGCGGGCTGACCGACGAGAAGGAGAACCATTCCCTGGATCTCATCAGGGAACTCAAGGCGAAGATGCAGCCGGACGCCGACTTCATCGTATGGGGGTGCCTTGCAAAACAGAATCCACAGGCGTTCGCTGGACTCTACGACGGCCCGCTTGCCGGCCCGCTGGACACCGCTCTCCTTGCCGCCATCCCCGGTGCCGGCAACGCCGGTCTGGATGCGATCGATCACTCGGCTGCCGGAAGCGAGCTGACGACGATGGCCGCACCCACCATCCACGGCTGCACCGGCACCGATCTCGCTACCCGTGCCCTCCTCCTCTACAAACGCGGGGTAGACCTCTTCAGCCGGAGGAGGATGAGACGTTCACCGGTATACTATATCCCCATCGCTGTTGGATGCACCGGGCACTGCACCTACTGCAGCGAACGCCCGGCATTTGGGAACGCCATTCACAGTCGCCCGATAGACCAGATCGTCTCGGAATTCCAGAGCGCAATGGAGCGCGGCTACACCCGTTTCTCGCTTGTTGCAACAGATCTTGGAAGTTACGGCGCTGATACCGGTTGCCGCCTCCCCGACCTCCTCACCAGGATGCTTGATGCCGATCCATCGGGCAACTGCTCACTCCTCCTCAACCAGATCGAACCCCATCACCTCAGGACGATCTACGACGCTATGGAGCCCGCTTTTGATTCGGGAAGGATTGAGATGGTGATGTCCCCGGTGCAGTCGGGAAGCGATCGGATCCTGAAGCTCATGGGCAGGCATTACACTGCCGGGCAATGGCGGGCATTGATGATGGATATTCACCAAAACCATCCCGGGATCCGGTTGAACACCCAGTTCATGGTGGGGTTCCCGTCCGAGACGGAAGAGGATTTTGCCGCAACGCTGGACCTCCTCGATCCCCCGTTCCGGCTCGATGAGCTCCACATCTTCAGGTTCTCCCCGAGATCGATCGTTCCCGCTTCACGGTTCCCGGATCAGGTCTCTGATGAGGTTAAAGAGGCACGGGCTGAGCGCCTGCTCAGCAGGTTTGCAAGGAGTTGCCTATAGCGGGGATCTGCCTGAAACAAACCTCCATCCGGTAGAGGGTGACCGTATCGCTATCGTAAATCTGTCTTTTGAGAGAGAGGACTAGCATGATTCGGGGCGTGGTATGTGCAGGGGTCGTTGCGGCACTCGTGATCTGTGCCGGTGTAGTGTTCTCAGGAGGGTATGCTCCTGGCAGCAGCGGCCACACCCCCCTGCCCGTCGAGGACGGTGGTATACTGGTCGCTGCGTACGACAGCCCGGTAGAGGTGAAGGTGGTTGCGGACTACCTCTGCAACGGTGCCGCCGATCAGGTTGAGATCCAGAGTGCCCTCGACAGCACCGGCGGCACGGTCACTCTGGCCGGCGGCACGTTCCACCTCAACGGGAACCTGAACATCCCCGGGAACGTGATCCTCGAAGGGCAGGGGCCCGATGCCACCTGGCTCAAATGGTCATCCGGCCTCATGCAGTGCCAGGGAAGGCAGAACGTCGTTCTCCGGGACTTCAAGACGACCGGAACCGGTGCGATCTTCATCCAGAACTGCGACCACATGAAGGTCCACAACGTCACGGCAACCGTCGACAACTCACGATGGGGTGGGGCGTTCACGCTCTGGGTCTCGAACGCCGTCATGGAGGATATCGAGTTCGTCAACTGCAAGGCCATCGATTGCGGAAGGATGGGATTCATGAACGACGGCGAAGGATCATCGCGGCTCATCCGGGATGTCCGCTACATCAACTGCACGGCCGTCAACTCCGGGCGGTATTCGCGTTTCTCCCCGTACGGGGAGTGGACAACGGGTTTTGCCCTGGCGGAGAACAACGATCTCGGCGATACACTCCTCACGGGCTGTGTGGCTGAAGGCTCGTTCGAGTCCGGGTTTCATGTCGAAGACGCCCCGGAGATTACAAACCTGATCTTTGAGAACTGCATAAGCCGTTACAACGGCCAGAAGTCGGATGGTTTCTACAACCCCTCGGAGAATACACATGGTCTCCACTTCGGTTCCGGGTACTGGGTACATGGGGGAACCGCACTCTACGACTGTATCTCCCGGGGCAACGGGAACGCAGGCTTCTCCGTGGGGCCAGGTGCCGCTCTCTACAACTGCACCGACGATGGATCGGCGGTGGGGTTCCGGCTGGTCGATACGCATGATGCCCGTATGGAAGATTGCAGCAGCCTGAATGCAGGAGCATACGCAATCTATGCGCTCGAGGCGACGAACATCACGGTGAGACGTTTTGAGATGATCGATCCCGGCGGCATCAACGGAAACGGTGCTTTTTTCGGCACCGTTGCACACCCGGTCACTGCCAGCCGATTTGATCTTTTCGGCAGGTGCAGCGAGGAGGTTCGCGCAGTCTATGGTGAAGGCTGCCGCGATATCGTGTTCACGGGCGTCATCCGGACGGATCATCCGAACCCGGTGGTCATCAAGAGAGGCGATGGTATCGATATCGGCGGGCTTGATATCCGGTCGGAGAGTCCGGCAGATCGGGGGTATACAGGCGCACTGAGGCGGTTTTTGCTGAGAGTCATAACGGTGTTCACATGAAGATTGTTCAGATCGCCCCCTACTACCTGCCGCACACTGGAGGTATCGAGCGGTATGTCCATAATCTGAGCAGAGCGCTTGCCGATCGCGGTCACGAGGTCACGATCCTGACTGCAAACGTACCGCCTGCGAGCCCGGTTGAGGCTGATGGCGGTGTCACGGTAAAACGCAGCGCCTGCCTGGCACGCCCCTTCAACGATCCGCTCGTCCCCTCATTCTTCGGGCTGGGCAGGGAACTTGCTGGAGTCGACATCCTGCACGCCCATAACGCATACAGTTGCGCAGCGCTGGGGGCGGCTTTTGCCCGGCAGAGATGCGGAGTGCCAACAGTTCTGACTCATCACGGGCAGCACCTCTTCGGCACCCCTCTCAGAGACATGGTCGTGACGCTCTACCGCAGGACGATCGAGCGCTGGCTGGTGAATGGAGTCGATAGGGTCGTTGCGCTCTCACCGTCGGATGCAGAGTATATCTCCGCGTTTGGTGTCGAGCAGGGGAGGATCTCCGTCATCCCGAACGCGATCTGTCCGGAGGATTTTCTGTCGCATACCGATGAGGTTACCAGCAGGTTTGAGGAGCGCTTCCAGCTCAACGGGATGAGGAGAGTGCTCTTTGTCGGGCAGATCTCGACGAGGAAGGGGGTCGATGTGCTCCTGCGGGCGGCAAACCTGATCGTGAACAGGAGAAACGGGGATGCTCCGGTCTTTTTTGTTGCAGGCGAGGGGAGTTATCTTGAACCTGCCCGGGAGCTTGCCCGCAGTCTCGGTGTCGCGGATCACGTCAAGTTTCCCGGCCGGATTGGTTTCACCGATCTTGTCTCAGCGTACCGCTCTTCGGATCTCTACGTTCTCCCTTCTTTCTCGGAGGGGATGCCCACGGTGATACTGGAGGCCATGTTCTTCGGTCTGCCGGTCATCACAACCGATCTCCCCTGTCTCCGGGATAACTTCGGCGACCATGCTGTGCTGGTTCCTCCCGGCGATGAGCATGCGCTGGCCCGCGCTGTTACGGGTCTCCTTGATGATCCCGGGCGTCGCCGGCAGCTCTCTGAGGGAGGGCAGGCGCTTGTGAGATCAAACTATACCTGGGATAAGGTTGTGCTCACGTATGAGCGCCTCTATGAAGAGATAGCCCGCTGATCCCTCTCGTATTTTCTGTATCCCGGTGGCCGGGGCTGCACCGGGACTGTCGCTACAGCATAATCATACGGCAAGTCCCGATCATGCAGGTGTGCCGATCGCAAGGCGTTCGGCGCTTCTCTCAGGACTGTTTTTACAAGCAATCGATATTTAAATTATTCTATATTTGAATGATAATAAAATTCATTGATTATCCCATACGCCAATTTTAAACCAATAGTTTCTTAAAATATTAATGGATTTTATGCATAAAAATATAGTAAAATATATATAGCATAATTTAATTATATTTCAAGCGCTGGAGCATACGTGCTTTGGCCTGTGATTCAAGGAGGTGTATATTTGAGCCGTTCTGGCAGTAAATTTCATGAAATGAACAAAGAAAGTCCTGTTTTCTACCGAAAAGTGCTGTTGCTCCTCTTAGGATGCGCCGCTATCGGATGCATCGTTCAGGCCGGCAGCGCCCTGGTGGTGGCTGCAAGTGACAGTACCGATCTAGAGAAGGCACAGGCGGACTACCTCTGCGATGGTGTCGCCGATCAGGTCGAGATCCAGAGTGCCCTCAACGCACTCGGCAGCACCGGCGGCACAGTCACCCTGGCCGGCGGCACGTTCCACCTCAACGGAGACCTGAACATCCCCGGAAACGTGGTCTTTGAAGGGCAGGGACCCGATGCCACCTGGCTCAAATGGTCATCTGGCCTCATGCAGTGTCAGGGAAGGCAGAACGTCGTGTTCCGGGACTTCAAGACGACCGGAACCGGTGCGATCTTCATCCAGAACTCCAACCATGTGAAGGTCCACAACGTCACGGCAACCGTCGATAACTCGCGGTGGGGCGGGGCGTTCACGCTCTGGGTCTCGAACGCCGTCATGGAGGATATCGAGTTCGTCAACTGCAAGGCCATCGATTGCGGGAGGCACGGATGGCAGAGCGATGGGGATGGCGCCGTAAGGACGATCAAGAACATCCGCTACATCGACTGCGAGGCGATCAACTGTGGTCGCGACAGCCGTTTCTCCCCACATGGTCAGTGGACGTGTGGGTTCCAGCTCGCGGAGAACGCGAACATCGAGGGCTGCGAGGTCGTCCGCTGCTACGCAGAGGGCAACTGGGAGGCAGGGTTCATCGTCGAGGCTGCACCGAGCAAGAAGGGTATCGTCCTCCGGGACTGTATCTCAAAAAACAACGGTGTGAAGCCCGACAACTACAACAACGCACCGGATGAGAACATGTATGGGTGTCTCTTCGGCGCCGGATTCTGGCTCCATGGCGATATGACCCTCATCAACTGCACCGCAGAGAACAACCGGAAAGCCGGTTATGCCGTCTGGTATCCGTCATCTTCTACCAGACTCTACGACTGTAAAGATACGGGATCCGAGATCGGGTACAAACTCGACTACACGGACGGCGTCTACCTTGAAGATTGTACCTCACGCAACGCCGGGAAGTACGGCATCTACGCCGCAAACGCGGGAAAGATTACCACCATGGGACTGACCATCATCGCCCCGAAGGGTGACGGTGCAAAGAGCAATGTCTTTGGCATATCCGGCTACCCTGTCCGGGAGAGCTCGTTTGACATCGAGGTCTACGGTGGGGGCGGCACTGCGGTATCATGTTCGGGCGGTCAGAACGTCCAGTTCTCAGGGACGGTCAGATCAAATGCCGGCCAGCCGGTCGCGGTCTCGGGTTCGGTTGACACGTCGCGACTGAGCGTTGTGCCGTACTCCGGCGGAGAACCTTCACTGGAGGTGCCCACCCCGACTCCAACACCAACACCGACCCCAACTCCGACCCCAACTCCGACTCCAACTCCGACGCCCACCGGGCGGCCGGATCTCGTGGTGACCGATATCTCCTGGGTTCCGGAAAACCCGGTTGCCGGGGATGCGGTGACGCTGAAGGCGACCATTGAGAACCGGGGGACTGCTCCCACACCTGCCGGCGTGAAGCACGGTGTTCTCTTTACGTTCGATGACGGTTCTGCCGGACCCGGTGTCTGGTCTGATGTTCATACGGCATCGCTTGCCCCGGGTGCATCGGTCACCGTGACCGCAAACGGCGGTTC
>JAAZGM010000182.1 GCA_012511245.1 Methanomicrobiales archaeon
CCCACCGAGGAACAGGAGAAAGAGATATCCGATACGAAGTCCTGCCCCTCCTGCGGCGCCCCCGTTCAGCGAAGGCTCTTCTAACGGTGGAGACATGCCGGGGGAGCGCTACTGGGAGATCGATCTCGCCCGGGGCATCGCCATCGTGATGATGATCACCTTCCATTCAGCCTTCGATCTCAACTTTTTCGGCGTCCTGCCGCTCGACGTCTCCGGCGGGTCCCTCCGGATGCTTGCTTACCTGACCGCATCGACGTTCATCTTCCTCGTCGGACTCTCCTTCACCATCAGCTACGCCCGGGCGGCACAGAGGCTCGACAGGCGCGGCCTCGCGCTCAAGTACGTCCGGCGCGGCCTCACTATATTCGGCTACGGACTCGTCATCACCGCCGTCACATGGCTCTTCCTGCCGTCGGTCTACATCGTCTTCGGCATCCTGCACTTCATCGGGATCGCTATCCTGCTCGCGCCGCTCTTCGTCCGGTTCAATCCAAGGAGCCTCATCGCCACAGGTATCGCCTGCTTCATCGCGGGGTATGCTATAAGCGGCATCACGGGCCCCTGGCCGCTCCTCTGGCTCGGTATCCGACCGGAATTCTTCGCAAGCCTCGATTACGTCCCGCTCCTCCCCTGGTTTGGCCTCATCCTCATCGGCATGGCCTGCGGGCACCGCCTCTACCCGGACGGCAGGCGGGGATTTTCGCTCCCGGCGGGGGAGTCAGTGCTCGCACGGCCGTTTGAGTTCCTGGGCCGGCACTCGCTCATCATATACTTCCTGCACCAGCCGATCATCCTTCTTGTGATAGCAGTGCTGGCGCCGGGGGCGATGGGGTTCGGGTGAGGGGACCCCCTCACTCATAGAAGAGCGGGACGTCGGAGAACGCCCCGACGTCGAAGACCCCGCGCTCCGTGACCCGCACCTCAGGAATGACTGTCAGGGCAAGGAACGAGAGGTACATGAAGGGGTTCTCGATCGCACCGAGACGCCGGGCATGCCCCTCGAGGGTTGCGAGTCGCTGCACGACCTCATCGTAGGGAAGGGCGGACATCAGCCCGGCGCACTCAAGGGGAAGCGTCGTCACGTCATTACCGGAGGCGACCGCAAGGCCACCGCCAAGCCGGATCACCTCGGTTATGGCGCGGAGGATATCGGTATCCCCGGCACCGACCGCGACGATGTTATGGGAGTCGTGGGAGACCGAACCGGCGATCGCACCTTCTTTGAGGCCGAACCCGTTGACGAGCCCGATACCGGAGCCGGCCGCCCGGTAGCGATCGGTGACGACCGCTTTGAGGATGTCGCGGCCGGTGTCCGGGATACCGGCAGCATCGACCGGATAGCGCAGGTTCCGGGTCGTGATCTGGCCGGGCACGATCCCGATCACCCGCGCCTCCCCCCGTCCGGTCATCCGGATATCGCCGGGTTCCGGCACGCGAACGTGCATCGGAGCCGTCAGGCAGGCAGGACGGCGGTAACCGGCATCGACCACCTCGACGCCGCGCTTGAACGTCCGCTGAACATGGAATCGGTCAGGATCGTCGATGATGCAGAAGTCCGCGAGCCTCCCCGGTGCAAGGGCGCCCCGATCGCGGAGCCCGAACCGATCGGCGGCGGAGAGTGTGGCCATACGGAGGGCAAGTTCAAGATCAAGGCCGGACGCAACCGCCTTCCTGATGCAGTCATCGATATGCCCCTCCCCGGCGAGCATATCGGCGTGCCGGTCGTCGGTGGCAAAACAGCACCGCGGCGCCGTACAGGCGTTGACGAGCGGGAGGAGATCGTGGAGGTTTCGCTCGGTCGAGCCCTCCCGGATCATGATGTACATCCCCCTGAGGAGTTTTTCCTGTGCCTCGGAGAGCACCGTGCACTCGTGATCGCTCTGGACGCCGGCATAGATGTAGGCGTTCAGGTCCTTCCCCACGAGGTACGGCGCATGGCCATCGATGACCTCGAAGAGATCCAATTTTGCCTGGAGATCCTCATCGCCGGAGAGGACACCGGGAACGTTCATCACCTCGGCAAGCCCGAGAACCCCCGCCCGCCCCCGGAACCGGGCGAGATCAGCGGCCATGAGCACGGCACCACCCGCATCGAAGGGTGTTGCCGGGACAGAAGAGGGGAGCATGACCAGGATATCAAGCGGTGTCTGCACCCCTTCGGCAAGCATGTAGTCGATCCCCGGTGCCCCGCAGACGTTTGCTATCTCATGGGGATCGGCGATCACCGTCGTCGTGCCGTGCGCGAGGACAAGACGGGCATACTCCGCCGGCGCAAGGAGCGAACTCTCGACATGGACGTGCGCATCGATCAGCCCGGGCACCACATAGGCGCCCCGGAGATCATACTCCCGCGCGCCCTGGTAATCGCCAAAACCGATGATACGACCGCCCTTCACCGCAAAGTCCGTATGCTCCCAGGTACACGCAAACGGGTTGAAGACCGCTGCTCCGGTGAAGACAGCATCCGCAGGCTCGAGTCCCCGGGCCGCTGCAAGTTCTGCTGGAATCAGGTTGATACCTCCAGATTGCGGATGACGGATGCTTTCCGCTCGCTACCGGCGAACACGGTCAGGAAGACCTTGTATGAGCCAGGCTGCAGATCTGCCTGGATTGTGTACTCGTTCGTTCCCTGCCCGAGTTCGATGTATCGCGCTTCAGAGAAGGCCTCGTGCTGTTCAAACGTGCTCACCTCCATGATCGTGAGCTGGAGCACGGCGTTCTTGACAGGTTCACCGTTATTCTCCACATGGACCTGCAGAACACCATTGCTGTAGGCCACCTCCCCAAACGATGTGGAGAGGCATCCGACAGCGCTGATGAGGGCGGCAAGGGCCAGTATCAGAAAGATTGCATATCTTCTGGACATTCACTCGGATGAGACGGGAGCTCGATCCCGCGTCGGCACAAGCGCGATCATAGAGTCCACCATCCCCCCAGATTCACCTCCACTCTATTCATTCAGAATTTTGGCTGCTATTATTAAAATATTGCGAAAATACCGGAGATTTCAGGTGTCCTTGATCCAGAGACCGATACCGGCAGGTGCGGCAGGGGGTCTACCCGGAATCATGGAAAACGGGCGGGGGTGCAACCGGGCCTGCTCTCTGGGTAGTGCTCTAGCATATAACTGATAATCAATCTCGGCGGATTCAACTGAAAATTTTCATTATCGGGCTTTGATAAAGCCCTGTTCCGGTTTTCGCTCTTCCTTGACGAGGTTGGTGCCGGATCCGGCCTGTTTTCGAGTTCGACCAATTCTTTCAAGCACATCCTTATGTCGTGGGTCGTGGCGGTTCGCGCGGAGAGGAAGACCGCCCTGTCTCGCGCAAACGTCTCTCGCGCTCTTATCAACCCCACCCCGCCCGCGCTTTCAGCGCTCCTCTCCCGCCCCTCAAGGGGCAGGAGCAGTCATGGCGATGCCCTATGGAAAGCCGTGCCTTGATTGTATGCAAGCGGGAACACCTGGATCGGATCTCAGATGACCAGTTGTTTCGTAGGGCACTACCGCTCTTTGTGGATTCAGCGGGGCAGGAGAACCCTGGTGGAACGGGCAAGCAGATACCGCAAGCAATCTGCATTATAATAGTATAGCAAGGATAAATATCAGTATATTACCGGGAACAGGGGGATTCACCCCTGGATAATTTATAATACGTATCAATTATAATAATTCGACCATAATGATTGGGGCTGATCACGCTTCCCGCCTGCACCGGGTATTTGAAGAACTTCAGGAGAAGGGGCTGATTGACCACAGGAGGAGGCTGGTGAGATGCCCATTTACCATCTCAATGCGGGGATGTCCGGCACTCAACTGCATCCGTTATCGACACTCCTTCTATGAAAATGACCTCTCGAAAGCAAACGACGACTCGCTCCGTTTCGCGTTGCTCCACGAAGAAGGGCACGTGAGGAGAGGCTCCCCCCTGCTCTCAGCCCTCCCGGCTCTCCCCGTCCTTCTCTGCTTCGCTCTCTTCGGGCATCCATCCCTGCAGCCGGGAGGTCTCCTGGCTACAAAACTGGCTCTCATCGTCCCCCTTCTCCTGGCCACGCTCTTTGCCTACCAGGTGTACTATCGCCGCATGTACGACGAGGAGTTCGCAGCCGACCGATACGCTGCCGATGCTATGGGAAGGTGCTATCAGGTCAGGGATCCCGGCATCCTCCTCCAGAATCTCCTCTCAAGCCTCCATACCGGGGCGGCAGCCTCACGCAGCAATGGCATGGCCGCTGGAATCTTTCGGTCCGGGCACGATTACCAGCCGCCGATCTCCGAGCGCGTGCAGAGGCTCAGGGCCGCAGGGTTGGTTGTGCACCCGACAGAAGGCAACCGCCCCCGTTGAGACCTGCCGCTCTGGTATGTGCCGGATACCCCGTTGACCGGGCACTTGAGAAGATATTCTTTCCCACCCGGGATCCTTGAGGGAAAAAGTGGTGAATAATCCTTTATTTTACCATCCCGGAGAAAAGAATATTTCAAAAAGGCAGGGCGCTTAGAACATACATATCAAGATAAACGTAGATTTAATAATAACTATTTCAAATAAGGGTATTGAGGGGTGCTGGACATTACGATTATAGCGTTCGCCCACCATAAGGGCGGCACAGGAAAGACAACATCGTGTCTTAACGTTGCAGGATACCTCCAGAAAGATGGAAAAAGAGTTCTGGTGGTGGACTGCGACCCGCAGGCCAATGCCACCACAGGCCTTGGAATCAACCCCGAGACCCTCCGGTTGAGCATATATGACGTTTTTATGAGCATCTTTGAGGGGTTTCCCGACGCCACCATCACAGATGTGATCGTCCCCACAGCGTCCGGGATCGACCTCGCACCGGCAACCCTTGATCTCGTGGGGGTTGAACCTTATCTCTACAGTATCGATGACCGGGCAGGAGTGCTCAGGGAAGTGCTCGCGCAGGTGAAGGATGCCTACGACTTCATCCTGATCGATACACCCCCAAGCATGGGCCAGTTCGTCATCAACGGCCTCGTTGCAGCGGACCATACTGTCGTCACCCTTGACTCCGGCACGTTCGCCCTGAAGGGAATGGATGCACTGTCCACGATCTTTGGCGACATCAGGGAGATGCTCGGAGAAGATGTCTCCGCGGATTTCGCCATCCTGACCCGCTGGAAAGGGTCAGGCGATCCGGCAGCAGGGACGGGTGGATTTGCACACTTTTTGAGGCGTATCTTCTCACCCGCCCCATCTGCAGACGAAGAGAGGGAGAGGGAGCGGTTGAAGATATTCGAGGCAGAAGTCAGAAAAACGTTCAAACAGGTCTTTACAGTGCCGTATTCACCTGTTATCTATGAGACACAGCAGCGCGGGCTTCCCATCTCCCATTATGCACCCGAGAGTGGCGCCGGCAAAGAATACCGAGCGATTGCAAGTGCGCTCGACCGACTGGACAAATAATATGATGAAGATGCGTAACCGATGACCAATAATCCTGGAAGAAAAGCAGTATTCACCGGGCCGGTTGTGCCGGGTATGACCGGGCAGGATGACGGGGCAGTGGTACTCCCCGAGGCAATCGAGACCGCTCTTCACGCAGCACTTGAAGGTAACGATTCCGTGCAGATCGATCTTGCCGGCATCCCGGAAGGGCACCGGCCGCTGGCCACCTCAATCAACGCGCTGCTTGAGAAGAAACAGGAGGAAAAACAGCGTTTCAAGCACAAGATGGCCGAGATCGAGATGCTCCTGAAGGGTTCGGACACGATCATCCAGCAAAACCCGATGCCCATCCTGATCGTCAACCCGGAATTCAGGATAACCATGGCAAACGCGGCCTATGCCGATATGAGCGGGATCGCTATGGACCGGGTGTCCGGCAAGAACTTGAGGGACTTCAAGATAATAACGCAGAAGGGTACCGGCCTCCGGCAGGCGCTCCAGGAGAAGAAGCGCATCTACGGAGAAGTCGTCGTTGAACTTCCATCAGGCACCCGTACGCTTGAGCAGTACGGTATACCGCTGCTCGACAATGAGGGGGCGGTCGAGAGCATCCTCATCGTCTATAACGATCTCACCAAACAACGTGAGGGAGAGGAAGAGATCCAGGCCCAGATGGAGAACATCGCTGAGCTGCAGCACCGGTCCGAGACGATCATCCAGAAAAACCCGATGCCCATGCTGGTCGTCGATCCCACGATGAAGATCCTCTCGGCCAACGAGGCATACCTCGAACTGACCGGCATCGATCACTCGCGCATCACCACGATGACTCTGCGGGACTTCAAGGTTCTTGCTCAGGAAGGGGATGGGATCAGGAAGGTGCTCACCGAGAAGGCACGGGTATCCGGTGAGATAACAGTCGAGTTCCCCACCGGCACCTACATTCTGGAACAATACGGTATCCCGCTCACAAATGAGAAGAATGAACTGACAGGGATCTTGAACGTCTATAATGACGTCACTGAGAAGCGGAGAGAGGAGGAAGAGATCCAGAAGATGCAGCATCGCGTGGATGCGATGATCAAGCAAAATCCGCTCGCAATCGCAACCCTCCGTGCAGACAAGAGCAGGATCGACATCAATGACGAGTATGCCAGGATGTGGCGGGGAACACGCGAAGAGACGCTTGCAAAGAAACTCTACGACTACGATATCACCATCCTCGACGGTGAAAACTTCTACGCCTGTTACGAGACGAAGAAACTCGCACACACCGATGTCATGGTCAGGTGGCCCGACGGCGTCAGGAAGTATCTCACCCTGAACGCCATCCCCATCCTCGATGCGAAAGGCGGGATCGAGATGGCTTTTTACGTCTGGAACGACTGGACCGAACAGCGGGAGAGAGAAGACCAGATCCGCGACCTGATGGAGACCGCAAAACAGGAGAGCGAGAGGCTTGGGGCAAGTGCACATGATCTCGGGAACGCACTTGCCGCAATGGCGAATGGTGACCTGACGACGTTCGTGGCAGCAGAGACCGATGATCCCCTCCAGGCGGTAAAGAACGATTACAACGCCTCGTTGACCGCCATCCGTACGCTCCTCGCCGATGTTGCGAAGGCCGCTCATCTGGTTGATATGACAACGAAAGAGGTCAGCAAGAGCACCGACGAGATCATCAGGGCAACTGAGCAGGTCGCAGTCTCGACACAGCAGTCGTCAGAAGATTCACGCCGCCAGCTCGAGAAGATCGAGGAGATCGGGATGGACGTCAACGATCTCTCAGCATCCATCGAGGAGATTGCAAGCACGTCGCAGTCGGTTATGGAACAGGCCACGAAGGCTTCCAGGGAAGGGAACGATGCAGCCACTCTCGGGGAGGTTGCGACGAAGAAGATGCAGCTCGTCGAGGAGATCTCCATGCATACCGTGAAAGAGATCAGCACCCTCAACACCCAGATGCGGGAGATCAATAACATCGTCAAGTTGATCGCCGATATCGCAAACCAGACGAACCTCCTCGCACTCAACGCAGCGATCGAGGCTGCCCGCGCTGGGGAGCACGGTCGCGGGTTTGCGGTCGTTGCCGGCGAGATCAGGAACCTTGCCGGAGAGTCCAAGCGGGCAAGCCAGGATATCGAGGACCTGATCAGGACGATCCAGGCGAGCACCGAGAAGACCACCGGCTCGATGCAGGCCTCCCACCAGGAGATCCAGGCGGGCATAGAGAGTGTCAACAAGGTCATCGTGGGCCTGAACCGGATCGTCAACGGCGTGGAGGTGGTCTCCCACGGCATCTCCGAGATCACCAAGGCCACCGAGGATCAGGCAAGCTCCACAAACAACGTCATGCGGAAGATGGATGAGTCCACCCATATGACCAAGGAGAGCCTGAACCGCACCGAGGACATGGCAGCGCTCGCCGAGGAAGTCAGTGCATCGACTGAAGAGGTCGGAAGCGCCTCTCACGAACTGGCAGGCATGGCAGAACAGCTCAAGAAGATAATGATGCAGTTCAAACTGGACTGAGGAGAGACAATGGCAGCATCCATAGACGTCGTGGAGTTTCAGCTCGGAAAGGAGCACTACGCACTGGATATCCAGATTGCACGAGAGATCGTGGAGATGATGCCGATCACTCCCCTTCCCCGTGCTCCCAGATACCTCGCCGGCATCATCAATCTGCGAGGCGAGATCACGAACATCATCGATCTCCGCGACCTTCTTGGGCTTCCCGCATCGGAGGAGACCGAGAACCGGAAGATCATCGTGCTGATGCCGGATGTGGCGAATGGATCAAACATTGGGATCATCGTCGACGATGTCCACAGCGTCGTATCAGTCAGAGATGACCAGATCGAGCGCGTCAGCGATGGCATCACGTCATCTATCAGCGGTTATGTCAAAGCAATCATCAAGATCGGGGATAAAGAGGACGGAAAACCCAAGACACTCATCATATGGCTCGATATCAGGAAGGTAATCAGCGATCTCGGCGGCGAGCACGGGGCTTACTGAGGCCGCCCATACCGATCTAACCAGGTAACTCCATGGATGGATTCGCATCACTTCAAAAAAGCATCGAGAGACTGATCCGGATCAAGTGTTCAAACTACAAAGAGGATTACATCAAGCGGCGTATCCTCTCTCGGATGCGCCTGACAAACACCACGGACTTCGAGGCGTATCACAGATACCTCCTCGCAAATCCCCAGGAACTTGACCTGCTCAAGAATGCGCTCACCATCAACGTCACCAAATTTTTCCGCGATCCTGAGGTCTTTGAGGTGATTCGCCGGGAGATACTGCCTGACCTTGCACACCGCAAGAACTCAATCAGGATCTGGTGCGCCGGGTGCGCCTCAGGTGAAGAGCCGTACTCGATTGCCATCCTCACCTACGAACTTATGGCTCTTCACAAAGACGTCAGCGTAACGATACACGCAACCGATATCGATACCGGGGTGCTGCAGAAGGCCATGGCCGGCATCTATGAGAAGAAGACGCTTGAGAACGTTGATGAGAGGAAACTCCGCAGACATTTTATCAGCCACGAGGACGGCACGTTCGAGGTCCGCCCACATATCAAAAGCCTGGTTAAATTCCGGGAGCACGACCTGATGTCAGGCGCCCCCATCAGCCGGTATCTCGATGCCATCACCTGCCGCAACGTCACCATATATTTTACCGAGAAGCAGAAGAACAATCTCACGCACCTCTTTCATTCTGCACTTGCTGCCGACGGCTACTACATCATGGGGAAGACCGAGTACCTGGCACGAGAGGTGGAGCACCTCTTTGTGCCGTATAACGCCATGCAGAAGATACTGCGCAAGGCACCTTGAGCATCACAAGAGGTAGCCGGGCTCCACATCCGTATCGGCCTCCTCAAACTGCGACATCTTCTGCATGAGGGCTTCCCGGGCATGGTAGCGCTTCAACTCAGAGATGAG